>CAVBFV010000106.1:0-9444 GCA_963594575.1 Lachnospiraceae bacterium
GCAAGTAGGCGTTTTTTGCGAAAAAGGGTGCGTCATGGACTTATGACACACCCTCCAATCTATTTTTATAACTCTTTATCTATATTATAAGATTCTACCTGTAAGAGAGAACTTCAAAACAGGATAAACCTTCAAGTCTTTTACGAACTTAGAGAGATCATCCTCGCCAGCATCTTCCAATGCCTTATTGATATCTATCTCGTTACCATTCTGGTAAACCTTGAGCTTGCCCATGAACTGGCACCCCAACTCAAAGCGGCAACCGATACGGTTCTTAGGAACCAGACGACCGAAACCTAAACCGAGGTATGGACGAACATTCTTGCAACGGATATCACCCTGAACATTATAGTTCTCATCGAGTTCCAATTTATAACCACCCAAGTTGGCATTAGCTGTAGAAACAACAACCTGATGGAATTGATCCTTCATTTCCTGAGTAGGCAACTTCTGAGAGATTTCACGAAGTTCGTCGCAAGAACCGGTAACCTCTGCTATCTTCTCTCCACCAATAGACAAACCAGCAGCGATAAAGAACTTGCTGCCACCACCGAATGGATACAGATTAGCCTTTACATTAAAGGTTGTACGGCTGAAATCTCCATCAACATGAATGGTAGCAGGATTAGGATAACTAACTCCAGATACCTGAGGCAAAGAACTAGAATCATAATCTACATCCAAATCACCAGACAGTTTGAAAGATGGCATGATGTTCACACCTGCTTCTACCTCAAGGAAGTTAGTAACAGGAGCAGCCACACCAACACTAATACCCTCGGTACCTGCACCCACGTTAAGACCTACATGGTTAAAGATACCGCGCTTGTAATCGCTCTGTGCCATTACACTTCCTACACCAGCAAGCAGAATTACTGCCATCATCATTAATTTCTTCATAATCGTTCTGTTTATAAGTTAAATATTAAACGCTTTTTTGCATATCGTTCGTAAATATGCTACAAATATAAACAAAAGTTACAAGAAGAACAAATAATTACACAAAAAATTAAGACTCTTTAGTACTTTAGCATACTAAAGAGCCCTAATATATTATTAAAAACGCAAAATCAGACTACTGAACTTAATCTACTACCGTAAACTTGGCATATTTCAGCAGAAGCTGTTTGGTGCCAGAATGAATGAACTCAACCGTAGCCTTCGTATTCTCACCAGTACCTTCAATCTTCAATACCGTTCCCCGTCCAAAACGCTGATGTTCTATCTTCATTCCCTCCTGCAAACCACAAGATGAACTGCCAGCAGATGAAGCTGCAGAAGAAGAAACTGATGCTGCAGAAGATCCAGTACCGCGAGAAGCAGGATGAGAAGAATGCGTCTCCATATAACGCTTCGCTGCATTCAGCGCTCTAACAGACTTGAAATTGCCTTCAGAGAGAGATGAGCGTCCGGAAGTACGTGAAGTCTCCGGTTCATCATCAAAGAGAGAAGGCTTAGGATCTGCCACAAACTGCGATGCTACCGGTTTGGAATTCTGATACCTGCTACTGTATCTAGGCTGCTCAGCATCCTCCCATGGTCTGCGAGGACGTTGTGCTCTCGCCCACTCCGGCTGATCAGACATAGAGCCAAACAAGCTTCCACCAGCCTCATCCTGGCTATCAATCAACTTGCCGTCAATCTCATCGATAAACCGACTCGGATTATCAAACTCCATCTTGCCATATCGCCAGCGGTTCTTGGCGTTCGTCAGGATACAATGTTTCTCAGCTCGCGTAATGGCTACGTAAAGCAATCTCCGTTCCTCCTCCAGTTCTCGTAGCGAAGCAGCAGAAAGCGGACTTGGGAAGATATTCTCTTCCAAACCAACCACGAAAACCGTAGGAAACTCCAGACCCTTGGCTGCATGAACCGTCATCAGAGAAACACGAGGTTCATCCTTATCACCATCACTGTCTGCATCGGTAAGCAGCGCCACATCCTGCAGATAATCCTGCAGGAAGAGTTCATCAAACCTACCCTCTTCACGGCGTTCCTCCACAAAAGCCGACATACCGCTCAAGAATTCCTCCAGGTTCTCCTGACGTGCCAGATCATCGGCATCCTTGCCCGACATGATATCCTGACTGATACCACTCTCCTTGATAATGGCATCACCCAATTCATAGACATCCGTGGTTTGAGCCCGTTCGATAAACGAAGAAATCAGCAATCTGAAGGTTTCCAGCTTGTTCATCGTACCCTTGGTAACCGCCAGTCCATACCGCTCAGGGGCACCGATTACCTCCCAGAAACTCACCTGGTTCTGATGGGCACAGTCAGCAATCTTCAGCACCGTAGTAGCACCGATTCCACGAGCCGGATAGTTGATGATACGCTTGATTGCCTCTTCATCATCCGGATTCGCCACCAGACGGAAATAAGCAATAATATCCTTAATTTCCTTGCGCTGGTAGAAACTCAGTCCGCCATAAATGCGATAAGGAATCCCCTGCTTTCTGAACTCCTCCTCGAAGCTGCGGCTCTGGGCATTGGTACGGTAGAGAATGGCAAAATCACTATACTGGCATCCATCCTCGCGCCGGATACGCTTCACGTCCTTCGCCACAATCGCCGCCTCTTCCTTGTCGCTGTAAGCAGGCTTATACTGAATCTTCTCACCCTTCGCATTCTCGCTGAACACATCCTTAGGAATCTGGTTGCGGTTATGCTTGATCAGACTGTTAGCCGCCTCAACGATGGTCTGAGTAGAGCGGTAGTTCTGTTCCAGTTTGAAGAGACGCGTTCCCTGAAACTGGCGCTGATAGTTGAGAATATTATCGATATTGGCACCACGGAAACTATAGATACTCTGCGAGTCATCACCCACGGCACAAACACGCTGCTTCTCCTGACAGAGTTGCATGACGATAGACATCTGAACGTGGTTGGTATCCTGATACTCATCCACCAGGACATAATCGAAGCGGGCGGCATATTTGTGGCGAATATCCTCATGCTCCCTGAAGAGCTGATAGGTAAGCGTCAGCAAATCATCGAAATCCATGGCATTGGCCTGCTTGCAACGCTGCACGTAAGCCACGAAAATCTTACCAACCTCAGGCATCTGCGCGCGCTTGTTCTGCTCGAAGATAGCCGCATCGCTCTCATAAGCCGCAGCACTCATCAGGTTGTTCTTCGCCATCGAAATCTTGGCATGAACGGCAGCAGGCTTATACTTCTTATCATCCAGCCCCATCTCCTTCACTATCGCCTTGATCAGCGAGCGCGAGTCACTTTCATCATAAATGGTAAAGTTGTTGTTGAAGCCGATATGCTCAGCCTCCGCTCTCAGGATTCGGGAGAAGATGCTGTGGAAGGTACCCATATAGAGATGCTGGGCGAGATCATTTCCCACCAGTTTTCCGATACGTTCCTTCATCTCCCTTGCCGCCTTATTTGTAAAGGTGAGCGCCATGATGCTCCAGGGTTTCATGCCCTGGCTCAGAAGATAAGCTATTTTATAAGTAAGCACACGCGTTTTACCCGAACCTGCACCGGCTATCACCAGCGAAGGTCCGTCAATATATTCTACCGCAGCACGCTGCGCTTCGTTCAAGTCGTTCAGTAAATCCATGAATCAATATTTGAGGCAAAAAACTATTTTAAGGTCACCCCTATCAACTATAAACTATAAACTATCAACTAAGTATTACTTCCCCCTATATCCGCCCACAGCCGTGCCTGGGTCGAAATCTTCGCCCTCACGCGGGAAGGTTGGGATAAATCTCATCTGATGTTCTATCTGTCGCTGGCGCTTTTTCATATAAGCGCTAGGATGCAGCGAACTGAATTTGCGCGGATTAGGAAGTGTAGCTGCTATCAGCGCACACTCGCCACGAAACAGATCTTTCGCTTTCTTGTCGAAATGATATTCTGCAACCGCATCCACACCATAGATACCCGGTCCCATCTCAATGCTGTTGAGATAAACCTCCATGATGCGCTGCTTGCTCCACATCATTTCGATGAGGAAGGTAAAGTAGACTTCAAATCCCTTGCGGGTCCATGAACGGCCAGGCCACAGGAAGACATTCTTAGCAGTCTGCTGACTGATGGTACTGGCTCCATGCACCTTTCCGCCACGTGCATTATTCTTCGCCGCACTCTCGATGGCATTGAAGTCGAAACCGTGATGCTTCAGGAATCTCGCATCTTCGCTCGCCATTACCGCCACTGGCATGTGAGGCGAAATCTTATCCATCGAAACCCAATGATGATGCAGGGTAATACTCTCTCCATCAGCTACTTGCTGAAAGCATCGGATAAACATCAGAGGAGTGACATACACAGGAATGAACCTATATGCCACTACAGCAAGAATGGTGGTACTGAAAAACAGCACCACCACCCATTTTACTATATTCTTGATTTTCTTCAAAATCATCTATTTAGTTTTTCCCTTCCGGGAGCATGAAACTTATTACTTCAATGTACCGTTGTTGGCTGCGTTAACCATAGCCTGGCTAGCATACATGTAAACCTCTACACGACGGTTCTGGGCGCAAGCAGCAGTAGTATTAACAACAGGGTTAGCAGAACCAAAACCCTGAACATTCTTTACCTGACGGCTGGTAACACCGCAAGAAGCGAGATAGTTGTAAACAGCCTCAGCACGCTTCTGGCTCAATGGCAAGTTGATACCGTCATTACCTGTAGCATCAGTATAACCCTGGATAGAAACCTCACAATCGGTATTGTTCTTCAATACACCGGCAAACTGAGCCAAATCAGTCTTTGCGCTGCTGCTGAGAGTAGAACCGTTAGTTGGGAAGAGGATACCAGAAGCAAATGTTACCTTAACGGCAGACAAGCCATTGGCATCTGTTACAGTCTCAACCTGTGCATTCTTCACCCGTTCAGCCTCAGCCTTCACCTTATCCATGTGCTTTCCGATGAGGTTACCAGCACCGCCACCAACAGCTGCACCGATAGCAGCACCAACAAGTGCACCTGTACCACGATGGCTATTGTTGAGCAATCCACCAACGAGAGCACCCAGAGCTGCACCAGAACCGGCACCTACAGCTGTACCAGTCTTCTGATTGGTTCCACAACTTGAGAAAAGCAAGCACAAAGAGAGGCCTGCAACTGCAAAATTAGTCTTTTTCATTTTAAAATCTCCTATATTTATGTTATTTAATTGCAAAGATAACTCTTTTTTCTCCATAATGGAGAGTTTTCTAATATTTTTTTGTATTTTTGCATGCAAATTTAAGGGTATTTGTCGAAATAGAGCTAGGAAATCACCTATTTGGGGGTGGAAAATCCCTAAAAGTAGAATTTCGGACACCTGCAGACAGGTGAACTGCCGGCTGCAGATGATGAAGGGGCTCATGCTTATACCTTAATATATAAATAACAGAAGAAATAAAAAACAAAATAAATAGAAAAAAGCAATATGGCTAAAGAACTCAAGAATTTAACCAAGCGCGCTGACAACTACAGTCAGTGGTACAATGATTTGGTAGTAAAGGCTGATCTCGCTGAGTTGTCACCAGTTCGTGGTTGTATGATTATCAAACCATACGGTTACGCTATCTGGGAGAAGATGCAGCAGCAGCTCGACAAGATGTTTAAGCAGACAGGTGTACAGAACGCATACTTCCCTCTCCTCATCCCGAAGAGTTTCTTCTCTCGTGAGGCTGAGCACGTGGCTGGTTTCGCCAAGGAGTGTGCCGTAGTTACCCACTACCGCCTCCGTTCTACAGAGGATGGCAAAGAGGTTGAGGTTGATCCTAACGCAAAGCTCGATGAGGAGCTTATCATCCGCCCTACTTCTGAGACTATCATCTGGAACACCTATAAGAACTGGATTCATTCATGGCGTGATCTCCCTATCCTCTGCAACCAGTGGTGTAACGTAATGCGTTGGGAGATGCGTACCCGTCCGTTCCTCCGTACTTCTGAGTTCCTCTGGCAGGAGGGTCATACTGCTCATGCCACTAAGGAAGAGGCTGAGGCAAAGGCTCAGGAGATGCTCAAGGTTTACGCTGATTTTGCAGAGAACTACATGGGCGTTCCTGTATTGCAGGGTGTGAAGAGTGAGACTGAGCGTTTCGCCGGTGCCCTGAACACTTATACCATCGAGGCAATGATGCAGGATGGCAAGGCTCTCCAGAGCGGTACTTCTCACTTCCTGGGTCAGAACTTCGCCAAGAGTTTCGATGTTACATACTTGAACAAGGAGAACAAGCCTGAGTATGTATGGGCTACTTCATGGGGTGTTTCTACCCGACTGATGGGTGCCCTCATCATGGTTCACAGCGATGACAACGGTCTCGTATTGCCTCCAAAGCTGGCTCCTATCCAGGTGGTTATCGTTCCTATCAACAAGGGCGACGAGCAGTTGGCTCAGATTACTGCTAAGTTGCAGCCTGTCATCAACCAGCTCCGCGAGTTGGGCATCACCGTGAAGTATGATGACAACCCTGCCAAGCGTCCTGGCTTCAAGTTCGCTGACTATGAGTTGAAGGGTGTTCCTGTACGTCTCGCTATGGGTGGCCGTGACTTGGAGAACAACACCATCGAGATTATGCGTCGTGATACTTTGGAGAAGGAGAACGTAAGCTTCGACGGCATCGTAGAACGCGTAAAGAATATGTTGGAAGACATCCAGAAGAATATCTTCGAGAAGGCTCGTGCTTACCGTGATGCTCACGTTTACGAGTGCGACAACTACGAGGAGTTCAAGGAGCGTGTGAAGGACGGTGGTTTCTTCCTCTGCCATTGGGACGGTACAGCCGAGACCGAGGCTAAGATCAAGGAGGAGACTCAGGCTACCATCCGCTGCGTGCCTTTCGCTTACGAGCAGACTCCAGGTGTAGATATGGTAAGCGGCAAGCCAGCCGTAGCACGTGTCATCATCGCAAGAAGCTATTAATCATCTCCGGTGTCGGGAGTTTATCCTGACACCATAATATATTTAATATGAGGCAGTTGATACTATACATTCTTTTTCTGGTGTCCATGGTCTTCTCAGGCTATGGAGAGGTATCTGCTGCCTCTATTTCTTTTACTCCCGAGGATTCTTATACCGAATATGCAAGCCATAAGAAAGATGGTTTGACAAAGGTTGAGTATGACAAGAGCCAGCCTGAGGCACAGCTTGAAAACGCCTCACAGCTTGCTTACCGCATCTGTAGCAGCCGTCCGCAGCGCTTATTGCCAAGTGGCAACATGCACAACAGTCAGACTGCCAGTAGATTGCTTACAAATAGAATCCGTTATTTATCATCCCTTTTATCAGCTATAGAAGGTGGCATGGAGCCTTTCCGACAGGAAACTGCCCCAATCCACTTTGATGTCGCCAGCAAGTATTATGTCATTTGCCTGCGACATCTGCTCTGTTAGTGCTTATTCTTTTCTCTTTTTAAAATTTCATATAGGTTTATCGCATCTTTTTTAAGATTTGCGATAAGACTGGTTACACCCCTATTCAAAACAAAAAACAGTTCAATATATATTATTTTTCAAGAATTAAGAATAAGCAAATAACAGTATAATTATGGCAAAGATTAATCATTTAGAGATGGGTGCTGATGTTTTGGCACTCCAGGATGTACAGGTAAAGAAAGGTTTCTTGGGTTTGACAGTCAAGCTCATCTATCAACCTACCAACAGTGTGATTAAGATAAAAGAGAAGGAATATTCTGCAGAGGATGGTAGAAAGCTTGAGAACATCCTCAGTGCAGCCCCTAAGGATGTAGAAACAGCGATCAGCAACTTCCCTGTTTCTGCCATCAGCATGGGTAATATGAAGTTACAGGCTTGCATCTCTGACGACCACCAGTTTGTTGCCACACAGCTCCTTGCCTTCAAGGATTTCGGTTACAAGCCGGTTACAGAGATGAAGACCTATACAGGAAAGACAGCCGAGGCTTTCGCTCAGTTGTTTTAGTTATATCACAGTTTCGGGACAGAGGACAGAACAATTCCTCTGTCCCTTTTTTATTTTATAGGTATAGGATGAAATCTTTATTTGAAAGAAGGCGGTTCATTCCCCTCTTCCCAATTACGGTAATGCTTAGGCGACAGACCGGTATGTTTCTTGAAGAAGGTTCCGAAGGCTGAAGCATTGGGAAAACTGAGTTCATTGGCTATCTGCTGTATCGTCTTCGTGGTGTTCTTCATAAGATAGATACTGCGACGGATCATCGCCTTGAAAAGCAACTGCTGGACCGTCTGACCGCAAACTGACTTGACCAGTACCGACAGATATTTCGGTGTAAGACAGAGTTCGTCTGCATAGAAAGCCACACTGCGCTCACGCATATAGTTCTTCTCTATCAGCAGTACCAGCGACTCAAAGATGGCAATCTTCCGTTCCATCTCCTTGCCGGCAGCCTTGAACGATGCCGAGAAGATGCTGCACAACCGGTACGTAACAGCCATCAGCAACAGTTTCTGCTCATGCACACAATAGGCATCCAGTTCACCACTCTTCTCTTTTTCCTGCTCCAGTTTCCTCAGCATCAGGGCATAAGAAGTGAGCATATCCTCATAACCGGTCGTCCTGACATGGCAGGGTTTGGGATAAATCGTAGCATAAAGACGCATGGTAACCACGGTATTGCCCAACATGTGACGAATCTGTTCAGCACGGTAAAAAAGAAGGGTATATTTAAGGTTCTTGCCCATTTCCTGCACATGAAACATCACTCCTTTGGAGAGGAAAACGGTTTCACCCTCAGATGCAACAAAGGATGTTCCGTCTACACAGAAACGGAACATCCCCTGATGACAGATTACGATTCCGACATAGTCGGAGTAGAAAGGCTGCATCAACAGCTGAGGAAACTCATGAGCCTCATATATGATGATATTATCTGTTATTTTCATGATGAATATGGGTCTGTTATCTTCAGATTTAACTGCGAAGATAACAAAAATATCCATTCATCAGATGAGCAGCCTGTATCTTTTATGATATTTTAGCACTCCCCTACCTTCTTCCCAGGGATTTCACATCTACATTCTTCAGCAGATACTCACGCGTCAGTTCCCTGATATTGCGCTTGCGCCAAGGGAGAACGAGCATCAGTCCGGCACATAGCAGACAGCCGTAGAAGGTCCAGCCGGCCATCTCCTTGATACTCACCAGCGTGGCCTGTACCTGTACCTTTCCCTTCGTACTCATGGCAGCCATATTCTGTGCCTCGGTTACACTCTTGCCCTGATATTGCATGCCTCTCACCGTCTGGTCGTAAGTCTTCGCCGTCTCGATGTTCGTGCGGTCGTAATCCTGGGCAAAGCGGGTTACATAATACTGCTGTCTGTGCTGAAGCACATTGGTATAGAGCGCCGAGCCGATGCAAGGGGCAATGACCATACGAACGGTAAGCATGATGCAAACCCAGGTTGACATGAAGCGGTAAGGCATGCGCTGGTTGGCTATCGTGGAGATGAGCGAATAGAGCAGCATCATTCCCGTAGAACGGATAA
>CAVBFV010000107.1:0-9375 GCA_963594575.1 Lachnospiraceae bacterium
CAAGGAAGCCTGCTTCAGTTTTCTGAACAATCTGAAGCTCATCCATCGCGCCACCAACCTCTTCGACAACCGTTCGCTCGCCATCCATCCGGCAAGCACCATCTTCGGAGCTTTCTCTGAGAACATGCGCAAATCGATGGACGTGAAAGACACCACTATCCGCCTCAGCATAGGCCTGGAGGATGTGGATGATCTCTTCGAAGACATCAAGCAGGCGGTTGATAGTTTATAATTGACAGTTTATAGTTAATAGACTCAAAGTAAAATGTACAATTTCGATAAAATCATAGACCGTTCGGGCAGCGACGACCTGAAGCATGGCGCCCTGTTGCCTCGTTGGGGGCGAGATGATCTGCTGCCACTCTGGGTAGCTGATATGGATTTCGAGACCCCATCTTTCATTACAGATGCCCTCAAGGCACGTCTGGAACACTCTCTTTTCGGCTACACGATGGAGCCGGAAGATTACCTTCCTAGCATCATCGACTGGGTTCGCGACCACCACCAGTGGGATGTGAAGCGAGAGTGGATAAGATTCATCCCTGGTATTGTAAAAGGCATCGGACTCGTGGTGAATGTCTTCACCCAGCCTGACGAAAAAGTCATCATCCAGCCACCCGTTTATCACCCATTCCGCCTCACCCCAGAGGGTAATGGCAGAGAGGTGGTCTTCAATCCGCTGAAGATGAGGGAAGACGGATATTACGAGATGGATTTCGAAAATCTCGAGAAGGTTTGCGATGAGAAATGCAAGATTCTTATTCTCTGCAATCCTCATAATCCGGGCGGTATTACCTGGAGCAAAGAAACCCTACAGCAGCTTGCCGACTTCTGCTATGAGCACCATCTGCTCGTTATCAGCGATGAGATTCACGCGGATATGGCGCTCTTCGGCCACAAGCACATCCCGTTTGCTTCGGTTTCAGACAAGGCACGCAACATCAGCATCACCTTCCAGGCTCCTTCCAAAACCTTTAATATTGCAGGAATCGTGAGCAGCTACGCCATTATTCCAAACGAAGAAATTCGGAATAAGTTTTATAAATGGTTAAGCGCTAACGAGTTGGATGAGCCAACCCTCTTTGCTCCTATCGCCACTATCGCAGCCTTCCGCAAGGGAGAAGAATGGCGCAAGGCGATGCTTGCCTATATTGAGGACAATATCCGGTTCGTAGAAGATTACTGCCGCGAGCATATTCCGGGCATTCGCCCGTTGCGTCCACAGGCTTCCTTCCTCGTATGGCTCAACTGCCGTGATCTGCATCTTTCTCACGATGCACTTCTCGACCTATTCATCGACAAGGCGCATTTGGCATTGAATGATGGAGAGATGTTCGGTCCTGGCGGAGAAGGATTCATGCGATTGAATGTAGCTGCACCAAGAAGTGTTATCAAACAGGCTTTACAGCAGTTGGAAGAGGCTGTGAGCCAACTCTAGATAATTTTAAAAAAATAGCCGTAACTACTGCAAATATAGTTACGGCTATTATTATAATATGGTGGAAGAATGCTTTATTCCCCCTCCATCAAATCATGAACCAGTTTGATTTCGTAATAATCAATACCTGCTCCCAGAGCTTCCTTTATTTCGCTAAAATGCTCCAATTCAGGATGAGCCTTCATGAAATCACGGATTTTCTTTTCATGGGCACTTGAAATCAGCGCCCGCAGTCCAATCTTTCCTTCTTTCACATAAGGAGTAAGATGACCAATAATGGTACCTTTGGTATAACCCCGCTTAGCAGCAATCTGATCTACCGTCATTCCCTGCATATAGAAATCATAACTTACCTCCTTCGAAGCGACTTTCGGCACCTTCGGTTCATTCGGTTTCTTCTGTCTCCTTGACTTTCTGCCCGAACCGCTATCTGATGAGGCATCTGCATCCAACAGCAAGAACTGCGCCTTCTTTTTCAGATAATCTGTTACCGTGAATTCTGCACTACATTCATACTTCAAAAGCCGTTCTTTTAATTTTACATCCTCTGAGAAAACAGAGAAGCGGTCTTCAAACTGTTTCCTAGCCACCTTGTTGTCTGTATCAAGATTCGACTTCCTGATTAAATCTCTCAAAACGCCGATTTTGTCAAGAAAATACGCAGCTCCCTTATGAATACGTTCTTGCAGCTCAGCCTGTCTTACATCAGGATTCCGGGCAAGTATACCCGTATACTGTACACGGAATTTATCTGATACGGCTATCAGATTTTTCAGCACCACCTGCAGCTTCTGATACTCGCTTACCACACGCGGATATTTACCGTTAAAAAACTCTACCAGGCAGCGCATCAGATGCTCATAGCTGGCTCTGATGGAATAAAAATCGAAGAGTTCGCTGATGCAATAAATGATGTATTGCTGCTCCAGACTGCTAATCTGCTCCTGAGTAGGAGCTGCAAGCTGACTGGTGAATGCATCCACCGTCTGACTGCTGATAATGGCTCCGCGAGACAGAGGTTGACTGAGCACCATGCCCTCTAAAGTCTTGCAGCGGCTCAGCGCCACATAGGTCTGACCATGGGTAAAAGAATGAGAAGCATCGATGATGGCATGTTCGAAAGTAAGTCCCTGACTCTTGTGGATAGTTATCGCCCACGCCAGACGCAGAGGATACTGCATGAATTTTCCTTCCACCGTCTCCTCTATCTCCTTGGTTTTCTCGTTCAGCGTATATTTCGCATTGGTCCACTCCATTTTCTCCAGGTCAAACTCCTCGCCCGAATCCTTACTGCGAACGGTAATCTTGCTGCCGTCTTCATCGGTCCTAACCCCTATCACCTCGCCTATCATACCATTATAAAAACGGTGCTGCGGGTCGTTCTTGATGAACATCACCTGTGCTCCCGGCTTCAATGTGAGCTTGAAATCGGCAGGATAAGATGTTTCCGGGAAATCGCCCTCTATGTCTGCTGTAAAAGAAAATGACTGCGCAGGCAAGGCAGCAAGCTGCTGTTCGTTGATATACTGGGCAGGTGCATTATGGGTGGTAAGCCTGATATAATTGCCCTCCTTAGGTGGTACAAAATTTGGAATATAGCGCTGGTTCAGAGCCTGCAGCGTAGCTTCAGAAGCCTTGTTCTCCCTAATCTGGTTGAGCAGCGAGATAAACTGTTCATCCTGCTGCCTGTATATCTTTTTAAGTTCGACGGTAAGATAACCCACCTGCTTCAGAGCGTTGCTGCTGAAGAAGAAAGGAGTATCATAATGCTGCCCCAGCAGACGCTCTTCCTGTGGCGTAACCACGGGTGCCAGCTGCTGCAAATCGCCTATCATCAGGAGCTGCACACCACCGAAAGGCAAATCGTGGCGCTTGCGATACTGGCGAAGCACTGAATCTACAGCATCGAGCAGATCGCTGCGCACCATACTGATTTCGTCGATAACGAGCAGGTCGATACTTCGGATGATATTGCGCTTGAGCTTGCTGAACTGATAGCGTTTCTGTTCGCCGCTGCCAAAGGTCGTGCCCGGCACATATGGCGAGAAGGGAAGCTGGAAGAACGAATGGATGGTCATTCCTCCGGCGTTGATGGCTGCAATGCCCGTAGGAGCAAGCACAATCATTCGTTTTGGCGACAGTTCTTTCAATCGCTTGAGGAAGGTCGTCTTACCTGTGCCCGCCTTTCCGGTAAGGAAGAGGTTGGCACTTGTCTTTTCTATGATATTCCATGCCAGGATGGATTCTTCGTTCATTTCCATACAGCTTCGTTTTATACCAGTTTTTATACCAGAACTAGATTTCTTCTTATATTCAGATCTAGATTTCTTCCGTGATTTCGCTCATCTCCTTACGCTTCTTCTCAGCGCGTGGACAGTCTTCGGCAATATGACCTACAGGAATAATTACCACTGCCTCATAGCCCTCGCGAGCAAAGAACTGCTGCATCTTCGCCGTATCGTAATTGCAAACCCAGCAGGTGCCCAGTCCCTTTTCGGTGGCAGCTAGACAGAGATGCTCTGCCGCTATCGCCACATCAATATCGCCATGCGGTTTCTCATCATATCTGCGCACCCAGTTCTCATTCACGTTTTTCATACCTATAATATACATAGGAGCCGTCTTGAACCATTCGCGGTCGTAGCAATCCTGCAGTTTCTTCTTCGCCTTTTCTGAGCGCACAATGAGCCAGCGCCAAGGCTGCCTGTTCACTGCCGATGGTGCCAGGCGCACACACTCCATGATATAGTCCAGATCCTCCTGGCTCACCGCCTCCGGAGTAAACTTGCGAGCCGAAAAACGCTCCTGGCTCAATGCCAACATGTTATTCTTATCATTCATATCGTTCAGTTTTATGATGTTTCAATACTAGCTTATGACCACAAAGGTAAGAATAAATCACGAAACGACAAAAAAACTTGAATGAAAAACTATCGTTTTCGGATTATTTTTTGTATTTTTGCACATCATACCAGGATTTCTGGTGATAACAAGAGGTGTTAATGATAAGATATGATAGGACTGGCAGACTGCAACAACTTCTACTGTTCGTGCGAGCGAGTGTTTCGCCCCGACCTGACAGGAAAGCCCGTGGTTGTATTGAGCAACAACGACGGGTGCGTCATCGCACGCTCTGAAGAAGCCAAGGCATTGGGCTATAAGATGGGCGACCCGTTCTATCAGGTGAAGGAAAAACTGGAGGCTGAAGGAGTGGCTATCTTTTCGAGCAACTATACGCTCTACGGTTCGCTCTCCAACCGCGTGATGTCGATGCTATCCCATTATTCCCCACGCATCGACCAATACTCTATCGATGAGAGTTTCTTCGAGGCAGACGAATCAATGGCGAAAGTTTTCTTTCGGGAGCATACGGAAGACCATCCTACATTGTTCAATAAAATGACAATAGACGAGCTGTCAGAAAAGCCCGATAGCCTGCTCCATCGCTATGGCTCCAAAATATCGGCAGATGTACTTCGGGCTGTTGGAATCCCGATATCCGTAGGCATTGCAGAAACGAAGACATTGGCGAAAATCGGCTCTAAATTCGCCAAGAAATACAAGGGCTTCCAAGGCTGCTGCCTCATCGACACGGATGAACGGAGACACAAGGCGCTGTCTCTCTTCCCCGTAGAAGATGTATGGGGAATAGGCAGACAGATAGCCCGAAAGCTCGATTATATGGGCATCAGGACCGCCGCTCAGTTTGCCGACAAGAAAGAAAGTTGGGTCCGCAGCCATTTCAATATCACCACCCTAAGAACATGGAAAGAACTGAATGGCGAAAGCTGCATCAGCATCGAGGAATTGCCGCAGAAGAAGAGCATCTGCACCAGCAGGAGTTTTGCCAACGAGGGCATTACCGACAAAAATGTGATAGAAGAAGCCGTGGCTAATTTCGCTGTACGTTGTACAGAAAAATTAAGGAGACAAGGTAGCGTATGTCAGGGCATCACAGTGTTCGCATGGACTTCCCGTTTTAACGAGCATGTGCCTGAATACACCATCCACGATTCCCTCACCCTGCCCATCGCCACCAATGCGCAGGAAGAAATAGTAGGTGCTGCCCTCAGCATTCTCCGGGCTAAATACCCGAAACCGATGGCAGACAGCAGGCCCGATTGCCCCGACATGTCGTTTCACTTCAAGAAAGCTGGCGTTATCCTGTGGCAAATCTCACCCGACCATCCTCGCCAGCAAGACCTCTTCGACCCCATCGACAGAAGCAAGCAAAAAAAGCTGATGGAGGCTATCGACGCCATCAACCGGAAGAATGGTTATGGCACCATACGCCAGGCCATACAAGGCACAGACTGCCGATTCGACCTGAAACGCAAGTACATGTCGAAGCAGTTTACCACGAACATCCATGATATTCTGAAAGTAAAAACTCAATGAGAAGCAGAATAAGCCCATTCTAAAGCAGAATAAGCCCATTCTAAAAATGAGCTCCATAAATAAGAAAAACAAGATGAATAAGAATAACGATAACAAGATAAAACTGACATTTCACCCTGCGGAATTCGGAACAAAGATGCCTATTCCGCTGGCAGAGCAAAGCGTAAAGGCAGGCTTCCCTTCGCCGGCACAAGACTATATGGAGGGAGAGATAGACCTCAACGATATTCTGGTTCGCCATCGTGAGGCCACCTTCTACGTGCGCATATCTGGCGACAGCATGCAGGATGCAGGCATTCTGGACGGTGATCTCGCTGTAGTTGACCGGCAGATAGAACCCTCAAACGGCAATTTCGTCATCGCCTTCGTAGATGGCGAATTCACCATCAAGCAGTTCAAGATGGATGAGAGCGGCACCTTCGGCTGGCTCATCCCATGGAACAAGAACTTCTCTCCTATCCGGGTAGATGAAACCAACCGATTCATGATTTGGGGCGTGGTTACCTATGTGATTCATCAGATTGCGGAATGATTCATCTGATTGCGGAATAACTCTTAAAAATAAAAAACTCGGGATGCTTCTAACCTGAAACATCCCGAGTTTTTGATATCCTTCTTAATTTATGTCTTACTATTGTCTTTTATGCTTCCTGCTTCTTATACCCCACAAGTCCGTACCAAAGGATAACGAACTCGCAGAAGAGAGGAACGAGCCAGGTGAACTGCCACGAACCGATATAATCGGCAAGCAAACCCTGAAGCACAGGGAATACTGCACCACCGAAAACTCCCATCATAAACACGCCCGAAGCCTTGGAAGTATATTCCTTCAAGCCATCCACCGCCAAAGTAAAGATGCAACTCCACATCACACTATGAAATAATCCCACAGCCGCCATCAACCACAGGTTCTCGGTAAACATGGAAACAGACATCAATGCAATGGCAGCCACCGTAACGGTGATAAGCATTGGGCGAGGCGCCACATTCTTCAAACCGGCAGAAACCATTCTGCCTATCATGAATCCACCCCAATAGAGCGTGGCAAGAAGGGCTGGAGAAAGAGCGTAACCATGACCCATCAGATCCATCGCATGGAGATTCATATTGTTACCGATTCCCACCTCGGTTCCTACATAGAAGAAGATGGTAATCACACCATATTTCAAATGGCGGAACGACCAGATGCTGCGCTTCTTCGCATTTCTGGAATCATCAGAAGGAGTTGTCTTTCCTTCAGATTCCACATCTTGAGTCTCCTCTCTTGTGCCCTCAATATCAGGAAGATTTGCTCTGGAAGTACTCCATGTGGTAAAGGCGATAATAAGCATCATTACCAGAAAAGGAATGGTGAGCTGATCGGCAGAAACACTATCCAGAGACACACCTGCAAACATCACGCCCGTCACGAAGAAAGGAGCAATGGTAGTACCGAATGAATTCACCGCACAGGTAAAGTTCATGCGCTGCACAGGTTGGGTTCCCGGCAAAGGATAGGCAGCAATGTAAGGATTGATAACCACCTGAAGCATTGCCGCAGCCGTACCCATCAGATAGGAACCGAAAAGGAAAACGAAATATCCGAATGGTACGAAATCCTCAGAGAGATGCACGCCTGCCCCACCCCAATATTCAGCAATCAGTGCCGAAGCAAGATAGAAGGCGAGACCCAGCACCATTACCAGCATCGAACGGATAAGCGTCTTCTTATAGCCCACCTTATTGAGCAAGCGTCCCGTCTTCGCACTATTGAGCAGATAACCCAAGAAGAAGGCGAAGGAGATGAGCGTTGCCAGGGAGTTCTTGGTTGTGGTAACCTCCGAGAGGAAGGCTATCTTCAAGGGACCCTGACACTGACCGTTGACGGTGGTGAGGAAGCCCACTATAAAATATATGAATGTCAGGAGTAGGAATGGTCCTGCACTCTTAAGCGTTATCGATTGTTTCATGTTTATCTAGGTTTAAATTAGAGAAAGTTAAGCTATCGTCAGGTGTTCCGACGAATTATACAATCCATTAAAACACCTGACTCTTATTCCCAAAAACTATTCTCTATATTACAGGATTTCTTCTTCCAAAACCTTCATGGCACCCTTTGCCTTGATGTCTTCCACCAACTTCAAGTAAAGCTCTACGAAATGAGCAGCTGCCTTGAGATTGGTGCTTGTAAAGGCTGAAATGCCGAGGAATTCGAGGGCATCATCGCTGTCGATAGCCTTACGGTCATCTACTGTGAGCCATGGATCAGCTACCTCGAAAGCATCACCGTTGTCATCTACCTGATACTTCAGATAATGACGGTATGCAGCAAAGAGATAAGCCACACGCTTGAACTCTACATCCTGACGCTTGCCAGAAGCATCATCAGCAATCATCTTCTCCAGGTTCGGCATTACGTAAACAGGGAACTTGCTGGCACCATCGAAGCAGAGACGAGCCACCTGGTCGCTGACCATACGGTTGCCAAAGCGCTCTACCAGGCACTGCTTGTATTCCTCCAAATCAGTATCCTTTGGAGCTGGAACGTAAGGAGTGATGTCTTCGTCCATGAAGGCACGAACAAACTTACGGATTCTCTCATCGTGCATAGCTGCATCTACCTTGCGGTAACCACCGAGGAAAGATGGATAAGAGAGTAATGTATGAGAAGCATTCAGAAGAGAAAGCTTCATATTCTCGAAGGCTGTCACATCATCAGTCATCTGAGCACCCACGGTTTCCCATGCTGGACGACCGGCTGCAAAGTTATCCTCTA
The DNA here is from genome assembly GCA_963594575.1 of Lachnospiraceae bacterium. GTDB lineage: Bacteria > Bacteroidota > Bacteroidia > Bacteroidales > Bacteroidaceae > Prevotella. Next base: position 8,592 of record CAVBFV010000107.1, read on the forward strand.
CTACCCACTGGATGAAATCCTCGCAATATACAGGAGCCTCATCGCAAGTTCCGTTCTGAGCATTCAGTCGCTCGATGTCGGCAGGACGGGTGGCAGGAGTAATGCGGTCAACCATTGAGTTAGGGAAGGTAACGTTCTCTTCCATCCAGGCAGCGAGTTCCTTGTCCTGAGCCTCGATGAAAGTCATGAACGCCTTGCGGGCAGTATTGCCATTATGCTGCAGATTATCGCAGGAAAGGATGGTGATAGGACCATTGCCTGCTGCCTTGCGGCGGCGCAATCCCTCGGCAACATATCCGAAGGCTGTAACCGGCTTGGCTGGGTTCTGAATATCGTGAGCCACCTGTGCATTGTCGAGCATGAACTCGCCGCTCTGACGAGAGATGTTGTATCCACCCTCGGTGATGGTGAGGGTGATGATCTTAATATCCTTAGACGCAATCTTGTTCAGAATCTGCTCCTGCTCCTCAATACCCCAATAGAGTTCAACGAGCGCACCCAACTGATAAACCTGGATGCTGTCATCACGTCCACATACGGTAAGGGTGTATTCACCGTCCTGCTTCTTCAGGGCATGGTAGAGACGCTCATCGCCTGGGAGAATCATTGCTCCACAGATACCCCAGTTCTGCTGGGTATTGTTCTCGAGGAGCATATTGGTCATAAACTCCAGGTGAGCACGATGGAAGTTACCTACTCCGAAGTGCAGGATACCTGCCTTTACCAAACTGCGGTTATAAGCATAACCATTCACTACCTGAGCTGCATTTGCTGCGTTTGCATT
>CAVBFV010000108.1:0-9373 GCA_963594575.1 Lachnospiraceae bacterium
CGTGCTGAGAAAGGTCGAAATTGGTACGGCTGTGGATACCCTCTACCTCCTTGAAACCGAATGGCATCTTAAACTCGATGTCGGTAGCAGCATTGGCATAGTGAGCCAGTTTCTCGTGATCGTGGTAACGGTAGTTCTCATTACCCATACCGAGAGCCTCGTGCCAAGCCAGACGAACCTTCTTCCAATACTCAAACCACTTCATCTCAGTACCAGGCTGGCAGAAGAACTGCATCTCCATCTGCTCGAACTCACGCATACGGAATACGAACTGACGGGCAACTACCTCGTTGCGGAATGCCTTACCAATCTGGCAGATACCGAATGGCAACTTCATACGGCCGGTCTTCTGAACGCTCAGGTAATCTACGAAGATACCCTGAGCAGTCTCAGGACGGAGATATACCTTGCTTGTAGCATCGCTGGCAGCACCCATCTGGGTAGAGAACATCAGGTTGAACTGACGGACATCAGTCCAGTTCTTGGTACCACTGATAGGGCAAACAATACCCTCATCCTCGATAATCTGCTTCAGCATCTCCAGGTTAGGACCCTGCATAGCCTCAGTATAGCGGGCATGGAGGTCATCAAACTTCTTCTGGTTCTCCAGAACGCGAGGATTAGTTGCACGGAACTGAGCCTCATCAAAGCTATCGCCGAAACGCTTCTTAGCCTTGGCAATCTCCTTGGCAATCTTCTCCTCATACTTAGCCATGTGATCCTCGATGAGCACATCGGCACGATAACGCTTCTTTGAATCGCGGTTATCAATCAATGGGTCATTGAAAGCATCTACGTGTCCTGATGCCTTCCATACAGTAGGGTGCATGAAGATAGCTGCATCGAGACCAACAATGTTCTCGTGCAACAATACCATACTCTGCCACCAGTACTGCTTGATATTGTTTTTGAGCTCAACACCATTCTGACCATAGTCATAAACGGCAGCCAAGCCATCATAAATTTCACTACTTGGGAACACGAAGCCATATTCCTTGCAATGGCTTACAATTTTCTTAAAAACATCTTCCTGTGCCATGATTAAATCTTATTTTTTTCAAATTTTCGGCAAAGATACTCTTTTTTCTCGAAAAATTGTTGTATTTTTGCCATAAATTAATAAAATAAGTATTAAAAGCTATATATGAGCGACGAAATTAAAGATAAAAACGGTCTTGAAGAGGAAAATTCTCCTAATTTGGAAAATTCTTCTGCAGATTCAGAACAGGATGCTGCTGAAGATGCCAATGAGGAGATTTCGACCGAAAAACATTCCGATTATAAGCCGGTGAACCGATTCGATGCTTCTGCTGTACATCACCTCAGCGGAATGTATCAGAACTGGTTCCTCGACTATGCATCGTATGTGATCCTCGAACGTGCCGTTCCTCATATTGAGGATGGTTTGAAACCGGTACAGCGACGCATCCTCCACTCTATGAAGCGCATGGACGATGGAAGATACAACAAGGTTGCCAATATCGTGGGACATACCATGCAGTTTCACCCTCATGGTGATGCGTCTATCGGTGATGCTTTGGTACAGATGGGACAGAAAGACCTGCTCATCGATACGCAGGGTAACTGGGGAAACATTCTTACGGGCGACCGTGCTGCTGCTCCACGATACATCGAGGCACGCCTCTCTAAGTTTGCTCTCGACGTGGTTTTCAATCCTAAGACCACCGACTGGCAACTCTCTTATGATGGCAGAAACAAGGAGCCTATCACGCTCCCTGCCAAATTCCCATTGCTCCTGGCACAAGGTGCCGAGGGTATTGCTGTGGGATTGAGCAGTAAGGTTTTGCCACATAATTTCAATGAGATTTGCGATGCTGCCGTCCACTATCTCAAGGGCGAGCCATTCCAACTCTATCCCGACTTCCCTACAGGCGGTGCCATCGATGTAAGCAAATACAATGATGGCCAGCGAGGTGGCGCATTGAAAGTAAGAGCCAAGATTGACAAACTCGACAACAAGACACTTGTTATCAGCGAGATACCATTCAGCAAGACTACAGGCAGCCTCATCGACTCTATCACCAAAGCGGTAGAAAAGGGTAAAATCAAGGCACGCAAGGTAGATGATGTTACTTCGGCAAAAGTTGAGATTCTTGTGCATCTTGCACCAGGTACCTCATCAGATAAAACGATGGACGCACTCTACGCATTCAGCGATTGCGAAATCAACATCTCGCCCAACTGCTGTGTCATCGAAGACAACAAGCCTGTATTCCTCACTATCAGCGATGTTTTGCGCCACAGCGTAGACCGCACAATGGGATTGCTGCGCAAGGAGCTGATGATCAGAAAGGGTGAATTGGAGGAGCAGCTCTTCTTCTCTTCTCTCGAACGAATCTTTATTGAGGAACGCATCTACAAGGAGCGCAAGTTTGAGCAGAGTAAGAGTCAGGATGAGGTTGTTGCCTTCATCGATTCAAAACTCGAGCCATTCAAGGACAAGCTCTTTACTGCCGAAGTAGACGGTAAGGGTATGGTAGAATATGCATTCCATCGGGAAATTACCCGCGAAGATATTCTCAAGCTTCTGGAAATCAAGATGCAGCGCATCCTTAAATATAATAAGGATAAGGCAGACGAACTGCTGATGAAGATTAAGACTGAACTTGCTGAGATTGAGAACGACCTGGCTCACATGACTGATGTTACCATCAACTGGTTTGAATATCTCAAGGGAAAATACGGCAAGAATCATCCTCGCAAAACAGAAATCAGAAACTTCGATACCATTGAGGTGACTAAGGTGGTAGAGGCTAACCAGAAACTCTATATCAACCGTCAGGAAGGTTTCGTTGGTACAGGGTTGAAGAAGGATGAATTCGTATGCAACTGCTCCGACCTCGATGACATCATCATCTTTTATAAGGATGGTAAGTTTAAAGTCACCAAGGTAGCCGACAAAATATTCGTTGGCAAGAATATCCTCCATGTTCAGGTATTCAAGAAGAACGACAAGCGCACCATCTACAACTGTGTTTACCGCGACGGCAAACAAGGCGATTACTTCATCAAGCGATTCAACGTAACCGCCATGACCCGCGACAAGCTGTATGACATCACCCAGGGTACACCTGGCAGCCGCGTCATCTACTTTACCGCCAATCCGAATGGAGAGGCAGAAATCATCAAGTGTACGATGGAGCCCGACCTGACGAAGAAGCGCCAGAGCATCTTCCTGGAGAAGGATTTCTCTGACATTCTGATCAAGGGACGTGCTGCCAAAGGAAATCTCCTGACCAAGCGCACCATTCGCCGCATCGGTCTGAAGAGTCACGGCCACAGTACGTTAGGAGGCAGAAAGGTTTGGTTCGACCCAGACGTAAACCGCATCAACTACGATGAGAACGGCCGCTTCCTGGGCGAATTCAATGATGATGATTCTATCTTGGTAGTACTCGACAACGGTGAATTCTACATCACCAATTTCGATGCCAACAACCACTACGAGGACAACATCATCCGCTTAGAGAAATGGGATGAGCACAAGATCTGGACGGCTATCCTTTACGATGCCGACAATCAGGGATATCCATACATCAAGCGATTCACGATGGATGCCACCAAGCGCCATCAGAATTTCATGGGCGAGAATCCTAACTGCAAGCTCATCTTGCTTACCGATACGGTTTATCCACGCATCAAGGTTACTTATGGCGGTGTGGATGCCATCCGTCCTGCCGAAGAAATCGATGCCGAGCAGTTCATTGCGCAGAAGAGTTTCAAGGCAAAGGGTAAGCGCCTCACGACATGGAAAATTGAAAGTATCGAGGAACTGGAACCAACCCGATTCCCAGAACCGCCTTCTGAGGATAATGATGAAGAGCAGGATTCTTCTGAGACAGAAAATGAAGGTGAAAACCTTGATCCAGATGCTGGCAAAAGCGAGCAACAGGTGATTGACGAACTGACCGGTCAGACCAACCTCTTCTCAGAAAAAGATTTCGAAGAAGACCAGAAGGATAAAGACTGGTTATCGAAGCAATAAACATACAGGTTATCAAGACATAACAATTGCCTATCAGGCCCACAGTAAAATAAAGGGAGTTAAAGCGTTATCCACTTTAACTCCCTTTTTTTATATAAAAAATACCCGGTATATAAAGGCCTTTCTTTATCTGCGCCTTTTTACCTTTTTACTTTTTTACTTTTTTACCTTTTATACCCCGCCAGCTTTTTCAGGCAGTATTCCTTAAAGTCATTCCAATGATAATAAGGAGCCACATCGCTCTTGATAGGCAAAGTGGTCTCATCTTCATTCAAAAGCACTTTTACCAATACATCATTCGCCTTGTTGCGATAGAAAACGAACTGCAGGTTGGTAGCCATCGGAGTAATCTTGTAATCCCACCATTGAGAAGCAATCTTCTCCGGATCCTTGATCTCCTCGCCATACCCGTTCAAATCCAGCAAACAGGTAAGCGGAGTAACCATCGTATCGTGTCCATATCTCAATGTAGCACCAGGGTGTGGAAGAGCTATGCAGCTATCCGCCTTCTGAATGATATCCCTCAGGAGATTGCGCTGGGAGAATGGCTGCACATTGCCCGTATAAGGCGAGTTGCCATAAGCCATCTGCCACCAGATATTGGCATTCAGCCAGTTCTGATACAGTTCCTCCTCAGTAAAGAGGTCGTAGAGCGAAACCTTGCCTCTCAGTTCTGTGCCCTGGATAGAACTTGCCATCTCATAGAGTTTTCTGTTCAGGTCGCTCTGATTGATATTCTGCTTCACCCAGGCAGGGTCGTTGAACAGTTCCTGCATCAGGCGGCTATAGCTAACGTGCTTCTGTGCAAATTCCTGCTGTACCACCTTGATACCCACGCTGTTCTTCAAGCTATCCAGATATCTGTCGCCCTGGTTCATATAATACATATCATGCTCGCTGGCATCATGGAAGATATGAAGTTTCGGATTCATGCGGAGCATCTGCTGCAAACCGTTCTCCATAGAGAGGATGCATCGGATGACCAAGGTGCTTCGAGCCTCGATATTCGTATTACCGGCAAAAATCTCAGGGAATCGCTCCATCATTCTTCTGGTAATACCCTGATGCTGGAGAGCTCCGAGCGGAGTCAGTTCGCCATCGCGCCCCTTCGCCTCCTCACGAATCATCTTCACCTTAGCCAGCGTTTCCTCGCCCTTAGCAGTCAGTTTGCCCTCCTGCTTCGCTTTGAGCAGAGAAAAATAAGGTACATCATAAGCCTTCTTGCCAATCATATAGCGGGAACCATGTCGGCCATAATGACTCAGATAGAATGGCTTATAACCCTTAGGAGCCGGAGTCAACTGCTTCTGCGGACCACGATAAGCTACATAGTTACTACCCGAAAGCGTAATGTCTCGCTTGAAATCCTCCTGTGGAGTCTGTGCAGCCAGAGGCATCGTCAATGTAAGAGATGCCAACAATAATAGATTTTTTGTATTCATTGTTATCATATAATTATGTTTGGGAAACATGCTGTCTCATTTAATTCCAATTCATCAGTTTTCTCAGGAACGGAAGCAATTCTGCTGCCATCTTCCGATGCTGCAACATACTAGGATGCCAGCTGGCGCCATAACCTAAATCTCCTTTCTGGAAACTGAAATCGAATCGGTAAACATTCTTATCGGTTTTATTGGCATCGGCACAGATTCTATCAAGCACTGTTCGCTGCTTGCTACTCTCCTTCTCGCCGAGCATCGGACCTGTCAACATCACAATCTTTGCATGAGGATACTTGCTGCGTACCGTTTTAAGAAACATGCGATAGTTCTTCTCATAGAGTTGAATATCATAATTCCTGGTAGAAAGATCGTTAGTACCCAGATTGATACAGACTAACTGAGGCTGATACTTGGCAAAATCCCATTTTTCATCATGCTGGTCAAATAAGGTATATTCATATTGCCAAGGCATATTATCGGCATCACCTGTCTTCGGACCATTATAGTTGCGATAAACACCGATACCACTGCGGGAGATAGAAGTATGCTGAGCTTTCAGACTGTCACTTACGATATTGGCATAAGTAAGCCAATGGTTCTCCGTTTCATCTTCAAAAGGATCAGACTTATTGATGCTTTCTACACCATAACCGCAGGTGATGGAATTGCCGATAAATTCTATCTTCCGGTCCGGGAGAACTGGAGTCTCAACGAGATGACATCCCTTATCAAGAACGAATCCCCTGAATTCCGGTTTACGGAACAAGCCTTCTATCACATACATCACCTTAGCATGATGCACCCCCTTTGGCAAAGCCGCAGCCAGGGTTACGACCGAATCGCGTTCGGCATTGAATCCCACTTTGAAAGGTTCGCAACCATCAATCTGTGCCATGAAATATCCCGTCTTCGGGCGACACAGCATTTTCAGAGAAGAACCTTGAAAACTAGCCTCAATCGTAGTTCCCGGATAATTGAAACTAGCTACATCAGGATTCTTAGCAAAACTCACACGTCCAACATACTGAATCATCGGATGAGAAGCCTTTACTACCTCTCCCTCAATAGGAAGAGTAGTTGATTTCTTCACGTTTCCAGCCATCATTGTGGAAGAAACCATCAATGTAGCCAGCATCATAACCCATACTTTTTTCATTTTCCTGTTATTATAGTTTTTATCTGTCCTTACCGTTCTGCCTTCGTTTTTTTGCAAAGTAAAGACAAAACGATATCTGTTTGCAAAATTACCATTATTTCTCGTAAAAAGCAAGTAAAACCATCATTTTTTTCATTTTTCTTCTTTTTATTCAAATTATTATTGTATCTTTGCACCCACAAATGCGCTTGTGGCGAAATTGGTAGACGCGCTAGACTTAGGATCTAGTGGTTTAGGCCGTGTAGGTTCGAGTCCTATCAGGCGCACCGAAAAAATCCTAACTGCTTGATAATAAGCGGTTAGGATTTTTCCATTCTAGAAATTGCCAACATTTTGGCAACATAATTCAATGCTAATCTATAGTAACAGCCAAAAGCAAGGGCTCATTTCACATTCTTTCACACTATTTCTTGCGATTACACACACCACTTTAGTTTATCCCCATACATAGAGATTTTCACCCAAAACTGAAAAAATCACAAAGAAAATACATTTTCCTCCTGAATATATACCCTATTTCCAAAGAAAAATGCTATCTTTGTAGCTGTTTTAATATAAATGTGTCCTAAGACAATGCCTTACTTTTTAAGTAGGCTCATTTAGGAACAATAAAGAAGGAAACAATGGAAAAATATATAGAGATATTCAACAAGCTTTGGGAACACTCAGAGAATGAGGTTGTCGAGTTTAAGAAAGCAGAGACCAACTTTGATATCGATGAGTTGGGCAAATACTTCTCCGCTCTTAGCAATGAAGCAAACTTACGTGACCATGAGTTTGCTTGGATTGTATTTGGCGTTTGGGACAAAAAACATCAGATTATCGGTACAACATTCAAAGATGGTGAAGTTGCACTCAACCGTTTGAAGCAAGATATGTCTCAACATACCACTGACAACCTTATCTTTAGAGATATTGTACCTTTAGATATCGAAGGCAAACGAGTTTTATTATTCCAGATACCAGCATCACCACGCAATATAGTAATGCACTGGAAAGGTGTGGCTTATGGTCGTGATGGCGAAAGTCTGAAACCACTGAACCAAGCAAAACAAGATACTATCCGCCAACAGCCACCCATACCCGATTGGACTGCTCAGCTCGTACCAAATGCCACGATCAATGACTTGGATGAATTAGCCGTAGCTACAGCTAAAGTCATGTTCAAAAAAGTTCGTTCGTCAAGTATTCCTGCCGAAGAAATAGATGCATGGAGTACAGAAGAGTTCTTGGCTAATAGTATGATGATGCGAGAAGGGAAGCTCACTCGTGCAGCCATTCTACTATTGGGCAAACCCCTTTCTATTCAAAAGATTCATCCTGCCGTAGCACAAATCACTTGGACATGGGAAGATGAAGAAGGCATCGTACAAGATTATGAGCATTTTACAATACCTTTCATCTTGACCGTAGATAAGGTGTTGAGCAAAATACGCAACAAGACTATGCGTGAGTTGCCAGGTGGGACCCTGTTCCCAGACACCATGAAACAGTATGATGAATACACCATACGAGAGGCATTACATAACGCCATCGCACATCAGGATTACACCTTACAGCAGCGAATTGTTTTTGTAGAAGGTCCTAGTACCTTATATTATGGCAATGGTGGCAGTTTCATTCCAGGAACAATAGAAAATGCCCTGGAGCATAAAGGTCCTCAATTTCATTATCGTAACGATTGTCTTTGCAAGGGCATGGTCAATTTCAATATGATTGATACTGTAGGACGTGGTATCAAGAAGATCTACACAGAGCAACGCAACCGATTCTTTCCAATGCCAGATTACGACATCGACAACGAACATCGTACTGTTGGCGTAACTATCTATGGCAAAATGATTGATGAGAAATATACCAACTTGCTAAAGAGCAACCCGTCTTTGTCACTAAAGGAATGCCTTTGGCTAGATGCCGTACAAAAGCATCATCCTATCACAAAAGAAGCAGCCAAGCTACTATTTGATAAAGGTTTGATTGAAGGACGTGCTCCACATTATACCATATCATTAAAAGTAGCCAAACTGACAAACCAGATTGGTCACTACACAAAAGAGAAAGGACTTGCAGAAAAAAGTATCCAAAAGCTATTATTGCAATTGGCACATAATGCAGGAAAGGTGGGATTTTGGCGCAGAGATGCATTCGAAAGTCTTCAGCATGTTTTTCCTGCAAATAATAGCCATGATGAAAAATTACGAAGAATAGGTCGCCTACTAATTAATATGGCAAAAGATGGCCTGCTAACAAAATCACCCAATGGTAAAAAATGGATTATAAGCCAAAAAGGTGAAGAAGAATTTGGAGCATAAGAGCTATCATATTTCAATCGTTATTGCAGTCGTTTACGGTCGTTTTTGTGGTCGTTTGCGGTCATTTGCGGTCGTTTGCGGTCGTTTTTGTGGTCATTTGCGGTCATTTGCGGTCGTTTTTGTGGTCATTTGCGGTCGTTTGCGGTCGTTTGCGGTCGTTTGCGGTCGTTTGCGGTCGTTAATTCGGCTATTTTCGGTCGTTACTTGGGCATAACTCATGTAACTGACATGTAACTGGGCAACTCGAAATAGCCCTTAATCAGTGCAAAAGCCCTTTAAAACGGTGCCTGACGCATGTAACCAGCATGTAACTGGATAAAAAAAAGAGAGTGTGTCATAAGTCTATGACGCACCCTCATCAACTTAAATTAACGAGACTCAGTTTATTCTTCTCCCAAAGCAGAGAGAGATACCTACATCATCCCTTCCAGTTTTTCCTGTGCCTCGCGCATATCTT
>CAVBFV010000109.1:0-9306 GCA_963594575.1 Lachnospiraceae bacterium
GGGGCATGGAATCATCATCCCTCTCTGGTACTTCGGAATGAATTATTAGAGTCCTGAACTTGCGAAACTTCAGAATAAAGAAATTTTACAACTATGACGTTTGAAGAGAGAATAGCAGGAAGACTGGTGCGCCGGCAGAGGGATACCATCTTGAATATGATTACCCTGTCGCATTCGTTGGATATCCCTAAGGCGGAGCGGTCCCGATATTTCTCGGAGACTGACATCATTTCTGCCGGATGTGGCTTCTCTTCCCGCACCTATCTGCCCCGCATTTTCAAGTTAAAGTTAGGCTGTACTCCTGCCGAATGTTGGGAGAAAATGGCTGCAAATGTAACCCCAGAGTATAAAAAGCAGGACTAACTTTTTTTCGAAAAATACCCGGAAAACACATCACGAAATGAAAAAATAAGTTAAATAGGTGTCGCCTTCCCCCACGAAGGAGACACCTAAGTGTAAAAAGTGAACCCCTTTTTCCGAAAAAAATACTATATTTGCGCCATGAAAGAAATATTAGAAACCATGCCAAGGATAGAACTCGCCCTGATTATCATCGGGGTGGCGGCACTCATGTTAGGCATCCTTTTTGGATATGTCATGATACATGAGTACAGGATGTATCTTGAGGATCATTGGAAAGCTCGCTTCAGCTTTCGTGATTTCTTCAAGCAGGAACGTTTTTATATTTTTTTATTTCTGGTTTCGATATTCATCATGTCGTTAAACCTCTTGTATTTTCTGGAGTGAACTTAACAATAAGCAAATAAATTTTAATAACAAATATAGTATTAGATTATGAAAAAGTTTAACTATCAATCCAATGGGTCGCAAGCCGGCCGTATGAACTATGGGGGGGGCAAAGTTCTGTAGATTTGCCCTGTTCCCATTGATGTTGTTCATGTTGTTGCTTCTGCCTACACGTATGGTGGCGCAGACAGATTACGACGAGTCTGTAACGTTCACTGCCTTAGCAGGTGCCCCAGATGGTATGTCTGAAGCAGAAAATTTCAAGAAACTCTTTGATGGCAAGGAAAGTAATTCCAGCAAGTGGTGCTGTTGGTTTAGCGGCAGAGCCTACGTCATCTTCAAAGCCAGCAAGGCAGGAGTACCTGTGGGCTACACCATCACTACGGGAAATGACAATGAAACTTGGGGAGGCCGCAATCCGTTGTCATGGAAGCTCTATGGTAACAATACAGGCAGCAATGACGCTTGGGAGCTTATCGATGAGGTAAGCGATGACAAGGTGCTCAAGGATAAGAACTATACTTCGTACGACTTCACCTGCAAATGTTCTACCTCTTATCAATATTTTAAATGGGAAATCTCGGCTATTCATAGTGGACGCACATTGCAGGTAGGTGAGTTTAAACTCAAACTCCTAACCTGTTCTCACAAGAATACCGATGGCTCGGATGCCCTTGGTGATGTAATCAATACCGTAGAACCAACTTGCACAGAGCATGGCTATACCACACACAAATGCTCTATCTGCAATTCTATTGTGAAGGTATATAAGGATGATGTGCTTAAACCACATACACTCACTCATCATGCTCTGAAAGATGCTACATGTACAGAGGCTGGTAACATAGAATACTGGCAGTGCAGTGTATGCAACAAACTCTTCAGCGATGAAGCCACAACTAAAGAGATTACGGATGCTGCCAGCCTCGTGATTCCAGCAAAAGGCCATAAATTCGACCGTGAAGGCAATTGTACTGTCTGTCCCTATAAGGATTCTCGCTATGCTTTGTTCAATTTGGAGGGTATAACCGATGTTACCATTACTGACAATGACAGTTATCCTTGGAAGATGTTGGACTTGAACGCAGATGGAATGTCTAATGTCTCTTCCTATTTTACAGCAGAAAGCAAGGGACTGATGTCAAATAATTATGGGAAGGGTCACAGTACATCTGAAATTATAGTCAAATTCAATGTAGAAAAGCCTATATTATTTTCATTTAAATATCTAATTTCGGCAAAGAACTCTAACGATGTCTTTATTACTTTAAATGGAAAACTGCTTGATGAAATTTGGGGAACAGAGCAAAAAGTGTATAAAAGCATTTTAAACAAGGGTGAATATACTTTGACATTATCATACAATATATTCGATTTTGTTGGTGAAGGTAATAAAGTTGCTGACCGCGCATTCTTATACGATCTGAAAACATCAACCACAATTGATGACTATGTCGCAGAATATGAATCGTCTAACAATACATTGACTTTCAAAAAAATCACTTCTAATTTAGAAAGTATTGATTTAAGCCGTTTAGTTATAGTGAATGACAAACCGATGGTGAAAGATATGTATGATATAGAAACTACAAATATCAAGAATATCGTTTTCGATGAGAGTTTCAAAACATACGCACCTACATCGTTGGAACAATTCTTTTCTAGCTGCAGTACATTGGAAACAATTTCAGACCTTGAATATTTGAATACAGCGAATGTGAAGTATATGTCAGGTATGTTCTTTGATTGTAAAAAACTCTCTTCGCTCGATCTCTCTAAGTTCAATACAGAGAAGGTGGAGAGTATGGTAGAAATGTTCAGTAATTGCTCCGCTCTCTCATCGCTCAACCTCTCTAATTTCAATACAAAGGAGGTGAAGTATATGAGCAACATGTTCTGGGGCTGCTCAGCTCTCACTTCGCTCGATCTTTCTAATTTCAATACAGAGAAGGTGACGGATATGAGTGATATGTTCTATGGTTGTCAAAAACTCTCTTCGCTCGATCTTTCTAATTTCAATACAGCGAATGTGATGGGAATGGGCAATATGTTCTATAATTGCTCCACTCTCACTTCTCTCGACCTCTCTAATTTCAATACAGAGAAGGTGCGGTATATGAACAGCATGTTCAATGCATGCTCCGCTCTTACAACCATCTACGCCGGCGACAAGTTTGTTACAACAAAAGTAGAAAATGGTTCTTATATGTTCTCAGACTGCCCAAACCTCAAAGGCTATGATAGTAGCAAGATCGACCACACCTATGCCAACTGCGGCACGGATGGTTATTTTACTCCTGGATGTGCTTATGCCGAGTTTGACAAAGCTACTAGAACTCTTACATTCCGCTACAAGGGAGTAAAGCCTGCAGGAGCTTATGACCTTAATGTGAAATCTAACGATCCGGGGTGGCAGACCCAAAAAGGAAATATCAAGAAGGTGGTCTTCGATGCATCGTTTGCCAACGCAAAACCAACGAGCTGTTATAGGTGGTTCGATAATTGCTTTTATCTGACCGAAATTGTAGGTATTGAGAATCTGAATACCCAGAATGTGACGGACATGAGCAGGATGTTCAATTGCTGCTATGCGCTTACCTCGCTCGACGTCTCTAACTTCAATACAGAAAAGGTGACGAATATGTCAAACATGTTTGGGAGCTGTAAAAAACTCTCTTCGCTTGACCTCTCTAATTTCAATACAGAGCGCGTGGAGGAGATGTCCCATATGTTCTCTGTTTGCTCAACTCTCCAAACTATCTTCGCCAGCGATAAGTTTGTTACGAACCAGGTTTTTGATGGTGATGGTATGTTCCAAGGTTGCGAGAATCTCAAAGGTTTTATAGATTATATGAGTAACTCAGACAATAACGAATACGCCAACTACAAGACTGGCTATTTCACCAAGCTGGTAGGCAAGAATGGCGATGAGAAGATAGGTGCAACGGGAGAAACTCTTGCTACGGAGAATCTTGTTCTTGACGATGGCAAGGATTTTGTGGCTTATGACCAGTTCGCAGCCAAGAATGCATTTTACATCCGAGATATCCCTAAAGGTTCTAAATGGGGAACGCTCTGCTTGCCTTTCGCCATTGACCAGAGCCAGGAAACAGAATGTAAGTTCTATCGTCTCACAGGTATTGACAATGATAATGAATGCATCACCCTTGAGAGTTACGAAGAGGGCAAAATCCCTGCCGGCACTCCGGTGCTCTTCAAGATGAATAAGGATGAGCAGACACTCAGCATTTCTGTACAAAATGCAGGCATCGTTAAAGAGCCAGTAGCTGGAACAAACGTTACTAAGCCAGAAGCAGAAACTGCCTCAGATGTCAACCTCGTAGGTTCATTCACCAAGATTGGCGGCAAAGACAATCAGGGTCTTGATAAAAACGACTACATCATTGGTAAGAATAAATTCTGGCGTGTCTCTGACTTGGATGATGGCAATGGCGTGGGCATCAAACCGATGCGTGCATACATCCATCCTGCCAATGAATATCTGGCAAGAGCAGCCATGCTGAGCATCGGAAAGGGTGATGGCACTACTGCCATTGACAACCTCAACGCTATCAGCAACGATGCCAATGCAGAATACTATGATGCGAATGGTCGTCGTACCAATGGTCTGCAGAAGGGTCTGAACATCGTGAAGCGTGGCAGCAAGACTTATAAAATCATGGTTAAGTAAAGAATTTTAAAATCAAAAGGATATGAAAAAGAAAGAATATACAAAGCCAGAGATACAGGTGGTAAACATCACCTCTTGCACCCTCCTCGCAGCGTCGACTATACAGCAAGGAAGAGGTGACAGTGGCGATGATGAACCAGATATGGAAAACGGCTGGTATTATGGTGAGTAACAGTCATTATAACGCCTAACGGCATAATACAGGAAGCCCCCGGTACAATACGCATCGGGGGCTTTCACCATTTTCTCACGGGAAAACAACAAGGGTCTATATGCCACGATGAACAGGTGGCGTATAGACCCTTGATTATAGGATGATATTCGTAATCTACATCTCCGCTTTCAGCAGTTTCATCTCCTCTGCCGAGGAATGTTGCTACACGCTATTAAAAAGCTTTATTAATGGATTTTATTCGGTATCAGCGAAAAGAAATAAAACATTTTATTCGTTGCTACCGAATAAAAAATACTGTTTTTATTTTGTGGTATCGAATAAATTTTGTACTTTTGCCGCAAAAAGTAAGTATATGGAAAAGGAATTGTTTCGAGCGATAATAGCTGAGAACCAAGAATATATAGGTCGTATTCCTTTGGTACAGCGTCCTCTAGACCTAGAGGAGTATGGTAATTATGTGTTTGTTGGAGTAAGGCAAGCAGGAAAATCCTATTTGCTATACCAGAGAATACAGCAATTGCTGGCAAATGGAGTTGAGATAGAAAATATAGTATATGTCAACTTTGACGATGAACGCTTGCAAGGAATGTCGGTAACAGACTTTGACCTTATATTGCAAGCCTATCATAGCATGTATGACAGTCAGCCCATCTTCTTCTTTGATGAGATACAGAATGTGGAAGGGTGGGCAAACTTTGCACGCCGCCTAGCCAACCAAAAATATCATATCTATATCACTGGCAGCAATGCCAAAATGCTGAGTCGAGACATAGAGACTGTATTGGGAGGAAGATACCTGGATATCAGCGTATTTCCATATAGCTTTCCAGAATATCTGAAAGCTGAAGGAGTGTTGCTTTCTAAGAATTGGCAATATGGACGAAAAGCAAATGAACTGCAGCGCCATTTCCGAACCTATTTCGATTGGGGTGGGTTCCCTGAGCTTGTGCATTTTCAAGAAAAGAGAGTATGGCTAAACAGCTTGTATAATCGTATTTTCTTTAATGACCTGGTGGTTCGTCACAAGGTAAAGAACGAGGATGCCTTACGCCTTTGTGTAAGAAGATTGGCAGAAAGCGTGAAACAGCCATGCTCCTTGAACCGTTTGAGTAATCTGATAAAAGCAACCGGTACTTCATGTAGCCCATCAACGGTAATGGAGTATGTTCGCTATCTGCAGGAATCATGCTTATTGATTTCTATCGATAATTATGTTTCCAAGTTCGTAGAGAAAGAAACAATTAAAAAACATTATTTTGTGGATAATGGACTGCTGCATCTTTTCATCAACAATCCGAATACCTCTTTGCTGGAGAATCTTTGCGCAATTACATTGTATAAGAAATACGGCAAGGGCTTATACTATTACAATAAAAACATAGAGGTGGATTTCTATGTGCCTGGTGAGGGACTGGCTGTACAGGCGAGCTATCAGATGAGCGACGGAGAAACCATAGAGCGGGAAGTGAAAGCATTAGTAGCCTTGCATGGTTTGTATCCTCTGAAACGAGCCATGATAATCACCTACGATGATGAAGGGGAGATTGTGCGTGATGGACTCAAGATAGAGATAAGACCAGCATGGAAATGGGTGGTGAGTGGTGAATGTTGAGTGTTGAGTGTCTATATGCCACGATGAACAGTTGGCGTATAGACCCTTGATTATAGGATGATATTCGTAATCTACATTTCCGCTATTATATTTATTATGAATTGCTCAGATTCTTAATGATTTCCAAAGGCAGCTGTATCACACTTCATTCAAGCAACTCAAGTGGTTCATTCAAGCAACTCAAGTGGTTCAGTCAGCGAGTTCAGACGTCTCTGTTAGCTGATGCATACGTCTCGATAAGCCTACGGATACGTCTCCGTTAGCTTACGCAGTCATATCCTTAACCCGATGCAGTCATATCCTTAACCCAGCGCAGCCATATTCATAACCCAGCGCAGCCATATTCATAACCCAGCACAGCCATATTCATAACCCAGCGCAGCCATATATGTAACCCAGCGTAGCCTTCATATGAACAAATGTCTTTTTGTAATTATCTATCATCTTGTCTTTTTGTAATTATCTATCATCTGTTACGGTTTCATGGTATGAAACACTTCGTTTCATCCTGTGAAAGTACATATAAAAAGTGTTTGAGAGAAGAATGAGGAAAGTTTACTGGTTATCAGTTACTTTCCTCATTTTGGTTAAAAGTGACGAGGACAGACGAAGACGGGAATACGACAAGATGAGACAGAGGAACGTTACCTATCCGTAACCTATACCCCAAATGGGGAATGTTGAGGTTCGGAAGAATGAAGAAGGTTACGAATTGAATTTGAATACTCTGATTTATAGTGAGTTACTAATGAGTAACGCAAGATTTTTGGTTACGAACCAAATTTGCCGTGTTCTGCCGTGAAATGCGTAGCAAGAAAAGACTCTTCATGTATTAATTTTGAACGCAAAAAAGAATGACGTTATGAAGAGTACATTTTCAATTATCTTCTACCTCAAAAGACAGGTAGTAAAGAAAGATGGTACAGTTCCGGTTATGGGACGTATCACAGTGGACGGAACACAGGCGCAGTTCAGTTGCAAGACAACTGCCAATCCAGATTTGTGGGACACCAAGGGCGGACGCATGATAGGTAAGAGTATGCAGGCTTTGGAAGTGAACCGCAAATTGGACAAGATGCGTGTGAGTATCAGTAAGCATTATCAGGAGATTATGGACAGGGACAACTTCGTCACTGCCGACAAGGTGAAGAACGCCTTTCTTGGCTTGGAGTATCGTTGCCATACACTGATGAAAGTCTATTCTCAAAGCCGTGATGAAATGGAAAAGCAATATAAGGCTGGCATGAAATCTTTGAGTACATACACGAAGTATAGAATCGGGTGTGCCTATGTGGGCGAGTTCTTGCAGACGCATTACCATGTGAAGGATATTGCTCTGAAAGAGTTATCGCTGCCTTTTATCACAGACTACGAGACTTTTCTCAGAACCGACAAGCACTTGAAGATAAACTCTGCGATGGTGTTTGTCCGCAATCTCCGTGCAATGGTATTCCGTGCCATAGATAATGAATGGCTCGTAAAAGACCCATTCAGACGATATGAGTACAAGGAAGAAGAGACCACAAGAGAGTTTCTGAGCAAAGAAGAGATTCACCTGTTGATGGAAACACCTATCACAAGAAAGAAGATGAGTATGGTGCGTGACTTGTTCCTGTTCTGTTGTTTTACAGGTCTCGCTTTCATTGATCTGTACAACTTGAAGGAAGAGAACATCAAGGAATTTTTCGATGAAGGTGAATGGATCGTTATCCATCGACAGAAGACTGGAACGGAAGCCAACATCAAGTTGCTTGATTATCCCAAGCAAATTATGGAAAAATACCGTGGATTGTGTGAAGACGGCAGGGTGTTTCCAGTACCCAACTACAAAAGTTGTATGGATTCGCTCAAAAGACTGGGCAAAAAATGTGGTATCACCAAGCCGCTGTCCTGGCACATGAGCCGTCATTCGTTCGCAACCTCGGTTTGCCTCTCCAACGGAGTTCCAATAGAAACCGTGAGTTCAATGCTTGGTCACAAGGACATAAAGACAACTCAGGTGTATGCCAAAATTACCAAGGAGAAATTGAGCAAAGACGTGGAAAAGTTGTCTCAGCAAATAAATAACATTGAGGAATTCACGTTTGGAAATGTTTGCAACGATAATACTAACACTATAAATGGCAGAGTATGAAACGACAAGTGATAACAATACAAGAAGATATGGTCATCTACGCCCCACATCATGGTGAGGTGTGGATGACAGTTTGGGAGATTGCCGAACTGTTGAATGTAACAGGGACAGCAGTGAAGAATACCATCAAGCGCATTTGGAAACAAAGTGTGCTGAAAGACTTCCAGCATTCGCAATACGTCAAACTTGAAAATGGATATTCTGCGAATGTCTATGATATGGAAGTGATTATCGCCATAGCACTTCAAATGGATACATACCAAGCCTTGTTGTTCAGACAATGGTTTATCAGTAAGGTTGTGAACCGCAAGGATTGCCAAGCAGAGCAAGTAAAACACGAGTATCCGATGATTATTGTGATGAATGGAACGATGCCAAGAGGTGCAAGTTAGAATTTCTCATTTTTTA
This sequence comes from Lachnospiraceae bacterium, assembly GCA_963594575.1. GTDB lineage: Bacteria > Bacteroidota > Bacteroidia > Bacteroidales > Bacteroidaceae > Prevotella. The sequence goes on from CAVBFV010000109.1 coordinate 8,768, forward strand.
ATAAGATTCCTACACCTTTATAATATAATAGCGTACAGGAGAAACGATTTTTGTCGTTGTACCGCACCACCACAGGAGCAAGATACTGCTGAAAAACACGAAACAAAGAATATAGAAACAGAACAAAGCATAGTTGGAAAACAAGCACGCTCCGTCTGTCGGTTATGACACCTTATTATATATAGGGGTATCTTGATGTTTTTATCATAATAAGATACCCCTGTTTTCTACATGAAATCTCAAATTTGTAAACATAACCCCATCATAAAAATGAATAGCAAGTATTCCTGCTGAATTTATCAAATCAGGGTCATTGTTGTTGATGACGACTCTACCGTCAGCTCATATATACCTTTCCGGCACAAGCATATAGTGTTTTCATTTGTACCCCGAGTGTGTACAGTTTCAAACCATGATTTACATTCTAATATAAGAAACTGAAGCCGTGACCATTTGTGTATTTTTGCCAAACTAACTCCAGTATATACAACAGATGTAAAAGATTTCTGCAAAATCGACCGAAATCATAAGAAAAAAAC
>CAVBFV010000110.1:0-9302 GCA_963594575.1 Lachnospiraceae bacterium
TTTACTTCGATAACGCTTCCAACTGGGAGAATGTTTATTGCTACTTCTATAATGGTACTACTTCTTCTACAGCATGGCCTGGAGTCAAGATGACTTACGATGCTTCTGCTTCTCATAATGGTAAGACAGGTTGGTATAAGGTTCAGATTCCTGCGGCATATCTCAAGGCAAAGTTCTTTGTAAACAATGGTACTGCCGGTACTCCTATCAACGGCAAGAATGCCTCTACTGAACAGGTGGTGAAGTAATTCTTCAGGTAAACATATATATATAATAAGGTGTAATAGATGAATCGAGCAGAGCTCTTAGATGGCAGCGCCATCTAAGAGCTCTTTGTATTTGGCGATAGCATCAGCTATTTCGCTTATTTTGATGAATTCATCGGCAGAATGAGAACGGGAAGACTCGCCAGGACCCAGTTTGAAGGATGGGAAGTGCATCAGAGCCTGGTCGCTGAGGGTAGGACTGCCGAATGGCTTCATGCCCATGGCTACACATTTCTTAATAAGAGGATGTGCTGGGTCGATGCGGGATGACTTCAGACGGAAGCTGTGAGCCTTGACCTCACTCTTCAAATGTTGGCAGATAAACTTGTAAACCTCCTCGTTGTCATAGAACTCGTTGGTGCGGATATCCACAAGCATCGTACACTTATCCGGAATCACATTATGCTGGGTTCCGGCATTCACTACGGTAAGCGTCATCTTGGTTGGTCCCAAGAACTCGCTCACCTTCTCAAACTTATAGTCACGAATCCATCGCATATCATCCAGCGCTTCGTAGATGGCATTCACACCCTCGTTGCGGGCAGCATGACCGCTCTTTCCGTGGGCGATGACATCCAGTACCATTAGTCCCTTTTCTGCAACAGCAGGGTTCATGCCGGTAGGTTCACCTACGATGGCAAGGTCAATATGAGGAAGTAATGGCAAGGCACGGCTGATGCCATCCTTTCCCGACACCTCTTCTTCGGCGGATGCCAGATAGATGAGATTATACTGCTGAGGCTTTGCGGTCAGCATTCGGAATATCTGGAGGAGCGAACAGAGTCCGCCGCCGCAATCGTTGCTGCCCAAACCGTAAAGTACACCCTCTTCAACATCCGGTGAAAACGGGTTGCGTGTCCATGAAGCCACAGGTTTCACGGTATCGATATGAGCATTGAGCAGCAGGGTTGGTCGGCTCTCATCATAGTGAGGGTCGATAATCCAGATGTTGTTCGCCTCACGATGAGGTTCAAAGCCATAACTGCGGATGGTCTGCTCCATGATGTCGGCAGCCTCCTTCTCGTTTCTACTTACTGATGGGGTGGTGATGAGCTTTTTCAGCAAATCCACGGCATCACTTACATATTCTTCTTGTGTCATCATAATCTCCCTTTTTATTGTTTTGAGGGCAAAGATACGAAAAAAGAGCAGATAAAGTGGAAAAAATATCTTTTTATTTTGTGTTCTTAACAAATTCTATTATCTTTGCATCAGAATATAAATATAAGCTTATGCAGATTAATAGTCATCTTTCGGTACTGGTACATGATCTCGCCAAGAAATGGGGAGAGAAAACTGCTTTAACTTTCAGAAAGTTTGGCAGCGACCAGTGGCAATCGGTTTCATTCAACCTCTTTTCCTTAAGAGTGAAACAAGTGAGCAATGCCCTCCTGAATCTTGGGGCTAAACCTCTTGACAAAATCGCTGTCTTCTCGCAGAACTGTGTGCATTATCTGTACACCGACTTCGGTGCGTACGGTATCAGAGTTACCTCTGTGCCTTTCTATGCCAACAGCAGCGAGCAGCAGATTCAATATATGATTAATGATGCGCAGATTCGCTTCCTCTTTGTAGGCGAACAGGAGCAGTATGACAAGGCTCACCGTATCTTTGCCCTCTGTCCTTCTCTGGAACGTATCATCATCTTCGATTCCAGCGTGCGCATCAGTACACACGATCCTGCTGCACTCTATTTCAAGGACTTCCTGAAGCTGGGTGAGAATCTTCCTCGCCAGACAGAAGTGGAGGAACTCTACAAGCAGGCAAGTATGGATGATTTGGCTAACATCCTCTATACCAGTGGTACAACGGGTGACAGTAAGGGCGTGATGCTGAAATACAGTCAGTATTATGCTGCATTGAAGGCAAACAATGAGTGCGTGCCTGTTACCGAAAAGGATCGTGTCATTGATTTCCTTCCATTCACTCATATCTTTGAGCGTGGATGGGCGTATCTCTGCTTGAGTGAGGGTGCCCAGCTCATTATCAATACTTATCCTCATGAGATTCAGGAGAGTATGCGTGAGATGCATCCTACCTGTATGTGTAGTGTGCCACGTTTCTGGGAGAAGGTTTATATCGCCGTGAAGGCTAAGATGGATGATGCCAGTCCTCTCCAAAAGAAACTCTTCTATCATGCCTTGGCTGTGGGAAAGAAGCGTAATATGGAATATCTTGCCAACTGCAAGCGTCCTCCTCTGGCTTTGGAGTTGGAATATAAGATTATCAACAAGACCATTCTGAGTATGGTTCGTAAGCAGTTAGGCTTGGATAATCCGAATATCTTCCCTACGGCAGGCGCTTATGTAAGTCCTGAGGTAGAGGAGTTCATACACTCAGTCGGTATCAATATGGTTGTGGGTTATGGTCTGACCGAGAGTCTTGCCACCGTATCTTGCGATCATTCTGACAAGAAGCGCAGTCTGGGTTCTGTGGGTCGTCCTATCTCCAGCATTCAGATAAAGATAGGTGAGGATAACGAGATTCTGCTCAAAGGTCCTACTATCACTCCGGGCTATTATCATCGTGACACCACCAATGCCAAGGCATTCGACAAGGATGGATTCTTCCATACCGGTGATGCCGGTTACATGAAGGATGGCGAACTTTACCTCACCGAGCGTATCAAGGACTTGTTCAAGACATCGAATGGTAAATATATCGCTCCGCAGCAGGTTGAATCTCTGCTTCTGGTAGATAAGTTCATCGATCAGGTGGCTGTCATTGCCGACCAGCGCAAGTTTGTATCAGCCCTCGTCGTTCCAGAGTTCCGTCTCGTGGAGGACTGGGCACGTGAGCATCATATCGCCTTCACCTGCCGTGAAGATTTGTGTGCTAACGAGAAGGTGCAGAAGATGCTGATGGACCGTATCCAGATTCTCCAGCAAAATCTGGCTTATTATGAGCAGATTAAGCGAATTACCCTCCTGGCTCACCACTTCTCTATGGAGTCGGGCGAGTTGACCAATACCTTGAAGATTCGCCGCCCTATCATCAACAAGAACTACAAGGCGGAGATTGACAAGATGTATGAGGAGTAAGTTTTAATTATTCATTATTAATTATACTTTAATGATAACAGCTGACCAGTTGAAGGATGTGATGGACAGAGCCGACGCTCTGCATCGCTATCTCAATATAGACCAGAAGAAAGTAGAATTTGAAGAGGAGCAGCTCCGCACTCAGGCTCCTGACTTTTGGGAAGACCCGAAGTATGCACAGGAGCAGATGAAGAAGGTGAAGGGCATCCAGAAATGGCTGGACGGATATAAGACTGTACGTCTTTATGCCGATGAACTGCAGCTTGCCTTCGATTTCTATAAAGACGAAATGGTGACCGAGGAAGAGGTGGATGCCGATTATGCCAAGGCAATCAAAGCCATCGAAGACCTGGAGTTGAAGAACATGCTTCGCCAGAAGGAAGACCCGATGGACTGTGTGCTCAAGATTAATTCCGGTGCCGGTGGTACAGAAAGCCAGGACTGGGCACAGATGCTGATGCGTATGTATATGCGCTGGGCTGAGGCTCATGGCTACAAGGTAACCATCACCGATATGCAGGAAGGCGATGAGGCTGGTATCAAGAGCGTGACGATGACCATTGAGGGCGGTGAGTACGCTTATGGTTATCTGAAGAGCGAGAATGGTGTGCACCGACTGGTGCGTGTTTCTCCTTTCAATGCCCAGGGCAAGCGAATGACCAGTTTCGCCAGTGTCTTCGTAACTCCGCTGGTAGATGATACCATCGAGGTATATGTTGACCCAGCCAAGCTCTCCTGGGATACCTTCCGTTCGAGTGGTGCCGGTGGTCAGAATGTGAATAAGGTTGAATCCGGTGTCCGTCTGCGTTATTGGTATACCGACCCTGATACCGGCGAGGAAGAAGAAATCCTCATCGAGAACACCGAGACCCGTGACCAGCCAAAGAACCGTGCCAAGGCATTGTTGCTCTTGAAGAGCCAACTCTACGACCGCGCCATGAAGAAGCGTCTGGAGGCTAAGGCTAAGATTGAGGCAGGTAAGAAGAAGATAGAGTGGGGAAGCCAGATTAGAAGTTATGTCTTCGACGACCGTCGTGTGAAAGACCACCGTACCAACTATCAGACATCGGATGTAGATGGCGTGATGGACGGCAAGATAGATGATTTCATCAAGGCATACCTGATGGAGTTCCCTACGAATGATGACGAACAACAATAATAATCTAAAAAATATACGACTATGAGTGGAAATAAAGACTTAAGAAGAGCCAAACATGAGGCTTATCAGAAGAAACAGGCTGCAAAAGGCGAGAAAGTAATCAAGTGGATATTCGGTGGATTGATAGTCCTCGGTATTCTTTTTGCCATTTATGCAACAACATTAGTATAAAACAATGAGTGGATTAGAGATAGAAAGAAAATTCCTCGTTAAGAAGGGCGACGCTTATAAAAGCGCCGCCTTTTCTTCTAGTCATATCCAGCAGGGATATATTCCTGCCGAGGGGGCTACGGTGCGGGTTCGCACACGGGATGAGAAGGCTTACCTTACCATTAAGGGCAAGTCGGTAAATGGCGGCATGACCCGCTATGAGTTTGAAAAGGAGATAACGATGGACGAGGCGCAGCATCTTCTGCAACTTTGTCAGGGAGGCGTCATCGATAAGCGTCGCTATCTGGTGAAAAGTGGCAGTCATACCTTCGAGGTAGATGAGTTCTATGGCGATAATGAAGGTCTGGTCATGGCAGAGGTGGAGTTGGCTAGCGAGACCGAAGCCTATGAGAAACCTGATTTCATCGGCATGGAGGTAACAGGCGATAAGCGATTCTACAATTCGCATCTCTTGGGCAATCCTTTCTCGAAGTGGCGTGATACCTTGCCGGCTGAATATCGTTAGAAAATGTATCGAAAAAGTCATTTCTGCGTCCTAAAACGGATTAAATTGCATAAATATTACTAAATTTGTGTTTTTGCTTTCAAATAATTCATATATTTCAGAATTATTTTATAATTTTGCACGAAGAAAAATTAAAAAGTAAGAAATTAGTAATAGAAAGATAGAAATGACAGATTCAAATAGAGGTAGTTTTGGTAGCAAGATTGGATTGATTCTTGCTACAGCAGGTGGCGCCGTAGGTTTGGGTAACGTATGGCGCTTCCCTTATATGGCTGGTCAGGAAGGTGGCGCAGCCTTTATTCTGGTATACATCGGAAGTGTGCTCCTGTTGGGCATTCCATGTATGATTTCTGAGTTTATCATCGGCCGTCATGGTGCCTCTAATACCGCACGTGCCTATACCAAACTCTCTAATGGTACGGCATGGAAGTGGGTAGGCTATCTTGAGGTGCTTACCGGTTTCCTGATTACGGGCTATTATGCGGTGGTTTCGGGCTGGTGTCTGCAGTATGTCTATGCCAGCATCATGGGCGAACTGCATGGTGACCCTACCTTTGTGGCGAATTACTTCAAGGAGTTTTCTTCTGATCCTGTACGTCCGGTTATGTGGACGGTAGCGATATTCCTGATTTGTCATTTCGTGATTATTCATGGTGTGCGCGGCGGTATAGAGAAGGCTTCTAAGGTGATGATGCCTCTCCTGTTCATCCTGCTTTTGATCATTGTGGTAGCAGCTTGTCTGTTGCCGGATGCAGGTAAGGGCGTGGAGTTTCTGTTGAAGCCTGATTTCGGAAAGGTAGACAGAAACGTGTTCCTGAATGCTTTGGGACAGTCGTTCTATTCTATGAGTATCGGTATGGGCTGTATCTGTACCTATGCTTCTTACTTCAGCCGTCAGACCAATCTCTTTAAGAGTGCTTTGCAGATTTCCATCATCGATTTGCTGGTAGCAGTACTGGCTGGTCTGATGATTTTCCCTGCAGCCTTCTCTGTAGGAGTATCACCGGATAGTGGTCCTTCGCTCATCTTTATCACTTTGCCGAATGTCTTTAATCAGGCGTTTGCATCGTTACCTGTATTGGGATGGATTATCTCGCTGCTCTTCTACGTATTGCTGTCGGTAGCTGCCCTGACCTCGCTGATGTCACTTCATGAGGTGAATACTTCTTTCTTCTACGAGGAGTTGAAGATAGACCGCAAGAAGGGTGCTACCATCGTTACGGTTTCCTGTGCCATCATCGGAGCCTTCTGTTCGCTCTCTTTGGGTGCAACAGATAAGCTTTCATTCTTCGGAAAGGCGCTGTTCGATTGGTTCGACTTCGTTACGGGTCAGATATTCCTTCCTCTGGGAGGATTCCTTACCTGCCTGTTCCTGGGCTGGTATGTACCTAAGCAGATTGTACAGGATGAGTTTACTAACTGGGGAACCTTGAAGGGCCGTCTCTTCGGTATTTATCTTTTCCTGATTAAGTTCGTTTGTCCTGTCCTCATCTTCCTGGTATTCCTGAACCAGTTTGGTGTTTTCGGATAAAGTATTTGTAATCGGATAGATAATAATCATATATATAATTAAGGTATATAATCAGACAAGCATATATATATAATAAGGTGTAGCATCTGCCGTTTCGTCGGAAAACAACAAACACTACACATTAAATACTAAGATAATGGAAACAAGAGGAAATTTTGGTAGTAAGTTGGGCGTTATTCTTGCCACAGCTGGCTCGGCAGTCGGTTTGGGTAATGTGTGGCGTTTCCCTTATATGGCAGGTCAGAATGGTGGTGCCGCCTTCATTCTCATCTATTTGGTATGTATCATCCTACTCGGATTGCCTGGCATGATGAGCGAATTCATCATCGGCCGCCATTCCGCTTCTAATGCAGCCCGAGCTTATTCCAATTTGGGTAAGCATAAGGCTTGGGGTGCTTTGGGCTTGATGGGTGTCATCACCTCTATGATTATCCTGGGTTTCTATGCCGTAGTGGCTGGCTGGTGCCTGCAGTATCTCTATGCCAGTATCATGGGCGGTGTTCATGGTGACGCAGAGTATGTGAAGACCTATTTCCAGACCTTTTCAGCCGATCCTATCCGTCCTACCTTATGGGCAGTAGGTTTTATCCTGCTTACCCACATGGTGGTAGTACGCGGTGTGCGCAATGGTATAGAGAAAGCATCCAAGATACTGATGCCTATGCTCTTCTTCCTGTTGATTGTGATTGTGATAGCTTCCTGCTCTCTGCCGGGAGCGATGAAGGGAGTGGAGTTCCTGCTGAAGCCGGATTTCTCTAAGGTAGATGAAAACGTGTTGCTCGAAGCGCTGGGACAGGCGTTCTTCTCTTTGAGTATGGGTACGGCTTGCCTGTGTACTTATGCCTCTTACTTCAACAGGCAGACCAATCTCTTGAAGTCGGCTACTCAGATTGTGACCATTGATACGGTAATCGCCGTATTGGCAGGTTTGATGATATTCCCTGCAGCCTTCTCGGTTGGTGTGCAGCCAGACAGCGGTCCTTCGCTCATCTTCATTACTTTGCCAAACGTATTCCAGCAGGCTTTCGGTAATATGCCGGTTGTCGGTTATGTGATTTCGGTGTTGTTCTATGCTTTGCTTGTATTGGCAGCCCTGACTTCTACCATCTCGATGCACGAGATAGGTACCGCCTTTATCTATGAGGAGGGAAAGATAAGCCGTGCCAAGGGAGCCTGGTTCGAGACCATCGTTTGCAGCATTATAGCCGTATTCTGTTCGCTCTCTCAGGGCGCCGTACCTGATTTGGGCTTCTTCGGCAAGGATTTCCTGAGCAATTGTGACAACTTTACTGCCCAGCTGCTCATGCCGTTGAGTTCATTCATCACCTGTCTGTTTCTGGGATGGTATGTGCCAAAGAAGATTGTGCGTGATGAGTTTACTAACTGGGGAACCTTGAAGGGAACTCTCTTCCCTGTTTTCCTGTTCACCATCCGTTTCATCTGTCCAATCTGTATTTTCCTTATCTTCCTGCACCAGTTTGGTGTCATTTAGCAAAACCGGCAAACTTGCAGACAGGCAAGCTAGCTTTATCTTGCCCCTAGTAGGCAAGATACGGCTTGATTCTTTCTATTTCGGCAGGTGGAAAGTCTTTGAGAAGACGCAAATCATCCACACTTCTCAGCGGGCCGTGGGTTCTGCGGTAGTTAACGATTTCCTTTGCCTGGTAAAAGTTAAGGTAAGGATGTTTGCGCAGTTCTGCCAGACCCAACTGGTTGACATTCATTTTCCGGATATGTTTTGCATCAATATTCATATAGTGGAGGGCAGTCTCGGGCACGCCTTCCACTTCTTGTATCTGGCTCATGGAAACGAAACCGCCTAATCGCTCTCTGTAACGGATGATGCTTCTGGCATAGTAAGAACCTATGCCGGGAATTTTCTGCAGTTCGGTCGTATCAGCAGAATTGATGTTGATATACTGACCTTCTTTCAGCTTCCGTGGATAACTGTATTGGGTAGTGTCTTTCTTCCTTTCATCTCTAGTTCTTATAGCTGTCTCTTGATAGCCGTAGTTGTATCTTTCTCTTGGGTAAAAGTTGGCAGCCGGCTGGTAGTCTTTACCAATTCTGATAAAGGGCAGCAGTTTTTCGAATTGCTTCTTGGTTAGTCCGTAAACCCGTGCAAAGTCTCTAGGTGTCCTGAAGATACCTCCTTTATTTCGATATTTGATGATGTTTCTGGCTTGCCATGATTCCAGTCCCAGCCGTTGGAAATCAGATTGGCTTGCCGTATTGGGGTCAAAGGCGAATACTTCGCTCGACTGAAGTCCTTCGTCATAATAGCCTGGCTGTTGCCGCGTGGCATGTCTGATGATACTGTCGTTATGGGCTTGTTGTTTTTCTGATGGCATAGTTTCTTTAGAACCTACAATGAAAATCATTGTGGTACTGACAACGAGCAGGGTCAGGATTACGAGTAATGCTCGCCGTTCATGGTAATTGATATAAAAAAAATCCTTTATAAACTTCATAGGCTTACGGATTTTTAAGTTCTTGTGATACCGAAATTTCGCCGACCATTTTGGCCACGACCAAGGCAAATCCCCTGTGTATAGGCTCATTAGACGGTTTTTGGTCGGGATTACTGGACTCGAACCAGCGACCTCATCGTCCCGAACGACGTGCGCTA
>CAVBFV010000111.1:0-9247 GCA_963594575.1 Lachnospiraceae bacterium
GGTCGAGACCTTCCACAGTGAATCGGTTGATGGGCTTACCATTGTAGTTGATACGGCCATTCTTCTCTATATCCACGCCTGGCAGCTTTTTCAGTACATCTTTCAGGGAGTTATCTCGTTCGTTGGCAAAGCGGGTGAGGTCGAAAGATATGGTGTCTCGACCCGTGATGCGAGAGCCTTTTACTTGTACTTCCTTCAAGACAAAAGCGGTGGAAGCCATACTGATGATGGTTTCTTTTCCCGATGAAATCGATGTTTTTGCCTTTTTATACCCCATAAACGTGGCCTGCAGTTTGTCGTTGGCTTGCTTTTCGGTGATAGGGAACACGAAGGTTCCGTCCTCCTTTGTTCTTGTAAACTTCAAGGGCTTTCCATTGCGGAGCAGCGTGATGGAGACGTTGGCTAGACGGTTATGGGTCAATGAATCTTCTACATAACCATGAATCCCGGTAGCAGTGTTGTCGTCATCGAGTAAGATAGGAGTGTTTCTCTTGCTCTGCATCGCCATTGGGATGCAGAACAAGAGAAAAAAAGCGATAAAACTGATAATTATTTTCTTCATAATTCGCCTTTTTCTATTTATCTGTTTGCAAACCTTTTAGTTGCTCCTTTACTTTCGCTGTAAGTTTAGCTTTTTCCTTTTCATCCTTCAACTTATCAGCTTTTGCTAAGAACATCTGGAGATAGAGTTTTGCCTGTGGCTTCATCTTGGCTCCGATATACATTTGCGCAGCATTGTAATAGTTGTGAGGATCGTCCTCGTCATCATATTCGATGCACTGGGCGAAGGCATGGCCTGCATTCTCGTATTCCAACTTATAGTAATAAAGCTCAGCAAGTTGCTGGTTTACATATAGTCCACGACTGCGAGGGTAAGCTACGGTTATGGACCGTTCCAGGTTGATGATGGCATGTCTTGCCAGGGTTTCTTTTTCCACGATGTTCTTAGTCTGTTCGGAAATCTTCTTGCAAGTCATGCCCAAGTAGAAGAGACAGTTCATATTTGGGTTGTCTTTCTTCATCTCTGCCGCCTTGTTCAGATAGGTATAGGCTTCTCGGTACTTTTCCAAGTTATAATAGCACAATCCTATGACGAGGTTAGACTCAAAATTGTCGAATCCATCGGCTATAAGCTTCTTGTATCTAGGGATGGCTTGCTCGTATCTAAGCTGTAAATAGAGTGAATAGGCAAGCTCCTTGTTGATGAGAATATTCGTGGAGTCACGTTTTTCAACATACGACAAGGCGAATGCTGAAACGCTTTCAGGCTCCCCATAGTTGTTCCATTGCTGAAGTAGGGTGGCAAATACCTCCCCGTCGTATGGGTATTTGTCATAGATAGTCATGCCATATAATTCTACCTTTTTTTTATCGCCAAGATTAAGATAGGAATAGAACATCATGCGCAAGTCTTCATGGTTGAGACTGTCGTTAGGAATGCTATCCATGCAGGCGATGCACTTCTTGTTGTCGCCACGAAGACGATAGCAAGAAGCGAGCTTTCTGAGAACATTCAAATCGTGTGGATGCTCATTGATATATTGCTGGTAATAGGTGATGGCATGGTACGAGTCATGCTCGTTCATGCAACTGTCGCCCTGCAGTATCAAGTGTTGGATGGGAGTCTGCTCTTTTTGGGCTGATATTCCGATGATTCCAAGGAATACCAAACAAGTGATTAACCAATATTTTTTCATACTTATGTTGTCCGTTTGTTGTTATGATGTAGATACGATCAGTTAATCGAGCTGGAGTTATTCCAGCTCGATAGGGTTGCCCTTGTTGCTTCGGGTTAGAGCCTTGATGGCACCTTCGGGTAATTTCTTAAACGTAAATCCTGTTTTTCTCGCTGTTGCTTTGAGTGCTTCTGCGCCATCAAATTTATGCTTAGCCTCTTTTAACTCTTTCTGTGTTACTTTCTCTCTTGCCTTTTCCGTGAAAGTTATGCTTTCGGTCCCATTCAATGTGCTCATACCGATAGCATTGAATATGTATTGTTTGTTCTGGTCGTAAGCAAGTAGAACAAGACCAGGCAGTCCGGAAATTTTCCAAGGTCCTTCGCTTATAGGTATGTCTTCTGAGTACCAGGCATACCAGGTTCTGCCTTTGAAGAATGCTTTTGCCAACAGGCATCTATAGCCAATGATGGTAGTTGTGCTATCTGGGATAAGCTGCCAGTTTGGCACCTCTAATTGTTCTGTACATTGGTAATAGTTACCAAGGACTTTATCCAGTAATGTGGTTTGCCCCTTTGATGGATAGTTCTTGTAGAATTCCCAATGGATTCTGCCACCTCTAGGAATTTTACTCATGTCATATTGCCCCGTCTTAGCTTGTTCATCCATGATAGAATCGGATATTTGCTTGGTTCTATCATAGAAATGAGTTGTCTTGCTACCGATGTCAAGTCGCATTTCGCTCTCCCAATAGTTGTAGGGAACTGTTGTGGTATCTGGTACCATTTTCCCATTGTAGGTGATGCGATAGTTTACCTTGTCAATATTGACCACTTTCTCATTTTTGTTGCCTTTCTGAGCATTCAAGCTGCATACTGTGAGTATGGCTGCTAATAATAATGTTATTCTTCTCATAGTTGTTTGATGTTTTGAATTTCGGATGCAAAGGTAACACAAATGATAGAGATAGCCAAATCGGAATTACATGCCAGTGAGTACAGATATGTTGATAACGAGAGAGTTACGATTAGGAAAAACTTAAAATACAAGTTTTTTGTAATGCTTCGATAACTTAATGGAGCATAGCGGAAAAATGATGGGAGTGCTTATCTGATGATGTCGTTGAACGACTCTGCTCCAGTGTCACTCTTGATTCTCGACTTTCTTACCCTGATATTCGAGAGAGAGTATTGCAGGATTTGCATCACTTCCTCATCGTTTTTGCCGATATGGTAGAGGATGCAGAAGAGGCTTTGCGATGGATTCAAGTCGTAGTTTTCCAATCGTTCGCTATACTTCTCGTCTATCACCTTGAAGCTGGCGAGAAGTTGTCGGATGCCTTGCTTACCTATCTGGCTGATGTTTTGATTTTGTATCGTCATCGAATAATATACCAAGCCTTGGCTGATGTCTGTGAGCTCGGTAATTTGAGCCCTGTATTCTTCGATGTCCTTGTCACGGCGTTTCAGTTTGCGAAGCTGGGTGGTGATTTCGTGGTTTAATCGTTCGCATTGCTCCGATAACGAAGAGTTCTCCACATCTTTTAACTGGTGCAGTGACTCATGCAAGTTTTTAATAGTTTGGTGAGCCTTTCGGATTCTGGAAATGGAGAGGTAAGTCATCGTCAGGAGAATGATGAGCACGATGATGATTCCTACAAATATATAGGTCTTAACCTTTTCATAGCGATAACGGGTGTTTCCACCCTCGTACATCAGTTTTACTTGCTTTTCCTTTCCTGAGTTTTCGTCTTTGACAAGCAAAGGAGCTTCTTGTCGTAATTCGTGGGCAACACGGTTTGCCATGAGCGTATCTCCTTTTTGTAGGGAGAGGAAATATAAGGGGAGATAATACTTATATCCTAAAGCAAAGGAATAGGATCCCCATGTATTTAGGCGTTCTTGATCTATGCTATAGTTTTCTTTGATATGCTGCGTGGCGAAGGCATGGGTTTCCTCGCTGTTTCTTGTGAGCAAGCGATAGAAATCGATGTTGTTGTCATATTTTACCCCGCGATTGTCTTGCGCTTTCTTTGCATAGCTTATCAAGATGGAATCAGGCACATTGCCCCTGTCCATCAAGGCTTGGAAGTAATGATAGTACATGGGTCCCAAGGTACTGTCCTTGTTCTCTTTGATTTGATTGGCTACTTCGAAAGCTTGGTTGGCAAGTTCCTGATCTTGGTTGTTGATGCTGCGATAGAGTAGTGCCCAGGCACGGTAGCGGATATTGTTGGTTTGGCGAGCCTCGTCTTCTAACTCTACGGTGTAAATGTTTTGGTGGGTAATGCGACACAATATGTCGTACATATCCAGCTTCTCCTTTTCTCTCATGTTGCTATCGTAGGCGATGGCCTGTGAGAACCATTTGATGGCTTTTGCGGTATCTCGATAGTTGTTGAGTATCGAGGCTCCCTTATAATATAAGGAACGTGCAAGAAGGGGTTCATCCTTTTCGTTCACGAAGATGTTGATGGCATCGTCTATGTCGTTTTCTTTATAGATGTAACCATTGAGTTGATACTCTATCTTGGCAGTTAAGAGCTTATAGTAGCCTTTGTTGTCGTTGCTGTCAGCACGAGAGAGGAATACCTTAGCTTGTGCTGGGTATTCGTCGGCAAGGTCGTCTATCTCAGGGAAGGATAGGCGATATCCTGAGTCCATGCAACTGGCGAGAACGGCTAGCTGCATGATAGTGAACAGAAATATGATGATTTTCTTGCTTGTATAAATCATATTGTTATCGTCAAATTATCAACTTTACATTTGTTGTTTCAGAAAACTTTTTGCAAAAGTACAATAAATTGTCGATAAGAACAAGAAAATAAGCTTTCTATTTCAGATTTTTGTAGAAACTCGCAAAAATCTGAAATGGAAAGCCTTTGAGATGTCCCTATCGCTCGATTGGATTGAAGACACGTTTCCTTGCTTTTGGTTTGATAGGTTTTCCATTCTCATCTGTCCATTTTTCATCTCTTAGCATCTCGCTTCCATCGTCTCTCAGCTTGATTTTGGTGAGGTCAGACTGGGAAACTTTCTCTGCCTCTTCGGGCTTGGCGTATTTGAGAGCCTCCTTGCCTTTCAGGTCTTCCAGCCCGATGGCGTTGAGATAGAATTGTTGCTGTGCATCGTAGGCACGGAGTATGAGACCAGGCAGACCGCAGAGTTTCCAAGGACCCTCTGACACAGGGATATCCTCAGCATACCAAGCTAACCAAGTTCTTCCCTTGAAGTTGGTCTTGGCGAGTTGGCAATGATAGCCGATGATGGTTGTAGTGCTGTCTGGGATGAGTTGCCAATCAGGAGTCTCGGCCTTTTCGATGCAGTGATAGGTTGTCAAAACCCACGAATCTTGAAATAGGGTCTGACCGTTCTTTGGGTAGTTTTTGAGGAATTCAAAGTCCATGCATTTTACCGGCTCGGCTTTTCTTAGATCAATGACACCGCCTGAAAGTATCATTTGTAAGACTTGCTGTTCCCATTGCTCCTTGGACTGGTTATAGAAGTGAGTGATGTTGCTACCGATGTCGAGTCGCATCTGTGCCTTGCGATAGATATACGGCATTTCTGTGGTGTCGTTCACCTGTTTTGCATCGTAGGTGATGCGATACTTCACTTGGTCGAGGGTGAGCGTGTCCACGCCCGATCTCATCTGTGCTTTTGCGGTCAGGCTGCCTAAGGCGAGGATGGCTGCAAGAATCAATGTAAGTTTCTTCATGTTCTCTATTTATTTTTTGATGCTTATTTACGAGTAAGACGCAGAGATAGGGAAAAGGTAAACAGAATAATGACGGTCAGTTGGATTATCTGAAGCAGATGTAGTCTATGTAAATAATACTCTAGAACGAGGCAATCTAGAAGAAACACCCGTAAAATGGGGAAAGAAGAGATTGAAAATCTTCCCTTAAGAGATATTCTCACCAGACTTAACCTGTAAAGATATCTCTTCGTAGATTTCGCGGCATCTCTTTTCCTTCATTTTATTCTTTACGCCAACGGCAATCATATCCTCTACGGTCGGATGCCCAGTTCCATTTACAGATGTTGCGTGTTCACCATTATATCCCTCGGTGCAATGGGTGAGGTCGTAGGCTGGGGCTAAATGCCAATGCCATTTGCCATCGCTCTCTTTCTGAACCAAGAAAGAGAAGTTCTTGCAGTGGTCGTCCTTGTTGTCCATTATATAATTAAAAACCATGCGGCGGAACATCTCTTCCACATCCTCTTGGCTCTGAGTAAGATAACCGGTAAGCGCCAAAAGGTTGAGATAATCGAGAATGGGATTGGAAAGGGAAACGTTGAGCAAGGCTCCAGCTGTGGCTACGTGAATACGTTCGCCTGTTGGAGAAATGTCGAAGCGACGGCAGGCAAAATACTTGTTGTTTACCAGTTTGAAGTCGGGTACTTGGATACCACATTGCTTGGCTATCTCATTATAATGATACTCTTGCTTTCCCATATCTTGTGGGTCATAGGTATGGCGAAATTTGACCAACCAATGGCCATCCTCATTTGTGAAAATGGCTTTCGGGCGACAACCGCCACTATTACCACTATTATATAATAGCAATCCTGCGTCATTATCCTGTTGCTCCTTCAATACTTCCAAGGCTTTGGCTTGTAAGAGGTCAAAGTCCTCTATCTCGTGTCCTGTCTGGATAGAAGTTGTAGGTTCGTAGGTCAATGCGCCCATACCTCCATTGCCTACGATGCTCAGTCGGTCGAGAGCAGATAGCTCAAAGTCGTTGATACCCTCTTTTAACAAGGTTTTATGCAATAGGTATCTACCATATCCATCGGGAAGGCTGTCTTCGAAGATGCCAAAGTTCCCGTTGAAATGGGTGGCTTTGGCAATGAAAAGACCAGGCTTCAGTGGCAATTCCAACGGAGATATACTAAAGCCAGATGCCAGCCACAGATTGTCATACTCGAAGGTGCATACCTTTCCATCGGCACTCAATGACAGTGTGCCGACTTTCTCCTGGTGATATTTCACGGCTAAAGATTCTATATGTTTCATTGTCTGTAAGCCTTTTTCTTGTTAGCGTTTCTTTTTATCTGTTGCAACTCCTCCATGGTGGAGTACTTGGGTTGCGAGAAGACGTTCTTGATTTCTGAGGTGTAGTCCAAAGCTATGGCGATACCTATCAGATTTTTGAGGGAGATGAGGCCCTTTTGCTCGAATCTGGTGATGTTGCTGACGGCAACGCCTGACTTGTCTGCCACTTGCTCACGTGTCAGATTCTTCTCTATTCTTCGTTTTCTGAAGTCGTTTGCCATCTCCTTTGCAATCTCATCAGGATTGTCGTGGAGGTAGCTGTCTAATATTGCTAATATATTATTCGTTTCTTGCATAATCGTTGGGATAATAATAAGATATTATCAGTTGCAAAGATACAAAAAATAATGTTATGTTCCAAATAAAAATGAACTAAAAAGTCAAAATCCCTTATAACCTTGTCTCTTATCCTTAAAAGTAAAGAACTCCCATCTCTGAAAAGAGACGGGTGTTCTTGTTTAAAAGGAATACTGGGCGGAAATCATCAGTTCGCGGTGGCGAAGATAATAGCTGTCAGTCAATGTACTGATGCCGCTATAGATGGTTTCCATATAGTTCTTCTTGTTGAAAAGGTTTCGAAGCTCTGCTGAAAGGCGGAGCTTTTTCATTCTCCAAACTGCTGAGGCATCGCCAAGGAGGGTGTTGAGGTGGCTGCCCTCTTGCAATTCATTGTGATAATGTACGAGCGAGAAGGAGAGGTCCACATGGCTGATGGTAGCGGTGGCAGATACGCTTTGGCGCCAATTAAATAACGATGACTTCGCCATTTTTTGACGTTTCGAGTTGTAAAAAGAGAATTCTCCCTCATAGCTAAAGGCACACCAGGACGGCGAGAAGTCGATGCTAGGCTTCACTGTATAGTTGTCGGCGGTGTAGCTGATGGCTTTGCCGCTGCTGTATTGCTCACCCTTGCTGTAGTTGTAGCTGCCCTCCAGGCGGGTTTTCAGATGAAGGTTGTAGAAGCCCTTCGATATGTAGAGTGATGCTCCTAGATTGTGGCTCTTGCTGTCCTGCTTATATAATAAGGTATAGTATTTGCCATCCACGATGCGTAGGTCGGATGCCGTATTCATCCAGTTTTTGCTGGCATTGACCGATGCGCTGAAGAAGATTTCCTTGATAGGGCGCTTGTAGTCGTAACTCAACTTGCCATAAAGAGAGCGAGTTATCGGAATGATGTCGCTCGAAGTGTACCAAGAGCGATAACTTTGACGATATTGCTTTATGGCGTAGTTGGTGGCATTGCCCGTTCCAGTACTGTATCCTGTGTAGATAGTCAACTCTCTACGGAAATCCAATTTCTTATATAAGTAAAGGTAGGGTGATATGGTAAGTAGAGTTTTCTGTGGATAGGTGAAGCGTTCCCAGATGAAATCGGGAGAGAACGACATACGGAACGTCTCGGTCTTGTATTGCCAGTAAGGGGTGAACTTCCCTGTGATGTTAAGACTGTTTTTGCCGATTTCATCGCTTCTTTTCTGATATTTCGCATAGATGTTGTTGAGGTCGATACTCATTCTATATTCCTGTGTCCAGTGGAAGCGATTCCTCATCCACTGTAAGGCGTGGGCAGTATGCCAAAGGTTGGTGCGGATGCGATTCCGCTCGTCGTTAACGTAGAGGTCTGCCACACCATGGTGATAGTCGGCAGTGCTACGCCAGGAGAGTTGACTTTTCTTGAAGACGAAGAGGCGGTAGATACTTGCCGAGAGGTCGAGCTTTGGGATGCGGACACGTTGGGTAAGCGTGTCGTTGATGTTTGATAAACCATCGTTTTGTGCTGCGCTGAGGCTGATGTTCTCGTTGCCATAATGCTCAGTCTTGTTTTCCTTGTTCTCCCATTGCAGATTGAAGGCATCGCTGATCATCGTCTTGTGGTTGTGCTCCGTGGTAACTGTGGGAGCTTCGCCGCCGAGGTCGTAGATACTCATGTTCTCTCGCTCTTGTCGGGTTACCGTACGAAGATAGATGGCTTCTATGCGAGTCTCTGCATCGTCCTTGTTCTTCTTGATATGGTTGATGGAGTATTTTTGTGAGGTGTTGAAGCGCAGGCGTTCTTCGTCGATAGGAGTGTCAAGCGATGGTACTGATATCCATGATGGAAGGGAGGCAGGAGCCAGACGATTGCTGTAAGATGCGAGTTGGTTAAGTGCATAGCCGAGATTTTTACCTGTTCTGTCGTATTCTGCATCATACATCATCTGTTTCTTCTTGCCAATTTGCATGATATTGATGCTTCCGCCTACGTGGGACGGATGCCCTACGAGCATGTAAGGCTTGAGAGTAGGCATCAGTTTGTTGCGGGCACTATCCTTCAGGGCGATGTTCATCGCTACATTATCCGTAAAGGTCTTGTTCTGGAGCGCCTTGATAGGTTGGTCATGCTCGATGACTTCGGCCTTTTTTACGTCTTTTGCCTTGATGTTCTCCTCTAGTTGGTTATATTTGCCACCGGTCAGGTCGAGACCTTCCACAGTGAATCGGTTGATGGGCTTACCATTGTAGTTGATACG
>CAVBFV010000112.1:0-9134 GCA_963594575.1 Lachnospiraceae bacterium
TCGTGTTAGCCAAGCAGCGTCAGGCTCCTGCTATCTTCCGTCTTATCAGCGAGATTGATCCCCATGCCTTTGTCAGTCAGAGTGCCGTTATCGGTGTGTATGGTGAAGGTTTTGATAAGATAAAATATAAAAGCAAAAAAGAGCACGGAGTTTAATATTCCGTGCTTTTTTTATGCTTCAGAAAAAGTCACATGGTACCATGCTATCGTCATATTTTATATTGAAATAAAAATTCCCCAACCCGCTTAAAAAAGTAGGTTGGGGGATTTTTTCTTCTGCCACAGTCTTCGTTCCTATCCTGATTTATTCAGGTTTCCCTGATTTCTTCAGTAAAGGGGCGAGGAACTTATAGGTATATCCCTTCTGCTGCTTCACCATTTCTTCTGGTGTTCCGGCAAAAAGGAGCTGACCGCCGCCTCGTCCACCTTCCGGACCCATGTCGATGAGCCAGTCGGCGAGTTTGATGACATCAAGATTGTGCTCGATGATGATGACTGTATTGCCACGGTCTACCAGCTTCTGGAGTACATCCATCAGGATGCGGATGTCTTCGAAATGCAGACCGGTTGTCGGTTCATCGAGAATATAGAGCGTCTTGCCCGTATCACGCTTCGAAAGTTCGGTAGCCAGTTTTACGCGCTGACTTTCACCGCCAGAGAGGGTAGTGGAACTCTGTCCTAACCTGATGTATCCGAGTCCTACATTCTGTAATGCCTTGATCTTCTGCAGTATCTGAGGAACATTCTCGAAGAAATCTACCGCCTGGTTGATGGTCATGTCGAGAACATCGGCTATGCTCTTTCCCTTGTATCTTACCTCCAGCGTCTCGCGGTTGTAGCGTTTGCCGTGGCATACCTCACAAGGTACGTAGACATCCGGCAGGAAGTTCATCTCGATGGTCTTATATCCGTTACCCTTACATTCCTCGCATCTTCCACCTTTCACGTTAAAGGAGAATCTGCCCGGCTTGTAACCGCGGATCTTTGCTTCGGGAAGTCCTACGAAGAGTGAGCGGATATCGCTGAACACGCCTGTGTAGGTAGCTGGATTGCTGCGAGGCGTTCTGCCAATAGGACTCTGGTCTACATTCACTACCTTGTCGATATTTTCGATACCCTCGATGCTCTCGTATGGCATCGGTTTCTTGAGCGAACGGTAGAAATGCTGCGAGAGGATAGGCTGGAGAGTCTCGTTGATGAGAGTAGATTTGCCTGAGCCGCTGACACCCGTTACGACAATGAGTTTTCCGAGTGGAAAATCAACATCCACCCCCTTGAGGTTGTTGCCCGTAGCTCCGTGAATGGTGATATGCTTGCCGTTGCCTTCTCTGCGGAGGGCAGGCACCTCAATAGCCATCTTGCCGTTGAGATACTGGGCGGTGATGGTATCGGTCTTGAGCATCTCCTGGGGTGTGCCCTGGAAGACAACTTCACCTCCCTTGCGTCCCGCCTTCGGACCGATATCTACTATCCAGTCGGCAGCCCGCATCATATCTTCATCGTGCTCCACCACAATAACGGTATTGCCCAGGTCGCGAAGTTCCTTCAGACTGTTGAGAAGACGTTCGTTGTCGCGCTGGTGCAGACCGATGCTCGGCTCATCGAGGATATAGAGCACGTTGACCAGCTGGCTACCAATCTGAGTAGCCAGACGGATGCGCTGACTCTCGCCACCCGAGAGAGAAGCTGACTGGCGGTTGAGCGAGAGATAATTGAGTCCCACATCTAGGAGGAAGGTGACGCGTGAGCGCAACTCCTTGATGATTTCGTGAGCCACCTTCGCTTTCATCGAAGGCAGATGCTGTTCTACTTCTTCGAGCCAATCGCGCAGTTCATCGATGTCGAGACTGGCTACTTCGGATATATTCTTATCCCAGATCTTGAAAGAGAGCGATTCCTTTTTGAGTCGCAAGCCGTGGCATTCAGGACATTCGATGGTAGAGATAAACTGGTCTGCCCATTTCTTGCCCGCTGCACTCTCGTCATCCTCCATCACCTTCTGCAGGTAATCAATGATGCCATCGTAGGCGCAGAAATAATCTGTAGAGGTATGTACCTTCTCCTTTTCAATCTTCACGTTTTCTAGCGAGCCATAGAGAATTTCCTGCATGGCATCGCCCGGAATCTCGCAGATAGGCGTCTTCAGGTTGAGGTCATACTTGCTGAGCAATGATTCTATCTGCCAGAAAATCATCTGGTTTTTGTATTTGCCGAGCGGAGCGATGCCGCCTTCATGGATGCTGAGTTTATCATCGGGAATTACCTTCTTGATATCAATCTGGTTCACCTTTCCCAGACCCTTGCAATGCGGACAGGCACCTTCGGGAGAGTTGAAGGAGAACATGTTAGGAGCTGGATCCTGGTAGGCGATACCCGTTACAGGGTCCATGAGACGCTTGGAGTAGGTCTTGGCCTCCTTGGCACCTTTCTCAAGAACCATTACCATGCCGTCGCCCTGTTTCATAGCCGTTGCCACACTCTTGCGGATGCGTTCCTCATCTTCTTCCTTCACCACCAGTTTATCGACCACAGCTTCTATATTGTGGTTCTTGTAGCGGTCGGTTTTCATATTGGGAACGATTTCGAGGATGTTGCCGTCGAGTCGCACGTAGAGATATCCCTTTCTGCGCATGCTTTCGAAGAGTTCACGATAATGACCCTTGCGCTGGCGAACGAGGGGAGCGAGCAGGAAGATAGCCTTGCCCTTATAATCGCTGAGAATCATGTCGATGACCTGTTCCTCGGTATATTTCATCATCTCCTCGCCACTCTGGTAGCTGTAGGCAGTACCGGCGCGGGCATAGAGCAGACGGAGATAGTCGTAAATCTCGGTGGTTGTTCCCACGGTAGAGCGGGGATTCTTGTTGGTGGTTTTCTGTTCGATGCTGATGACCGGACTCAATCCCGTAATCTTGTCAACATCCGGGCGTTCCATATTACCCAGGAAGTTGCGGGTATAGGCAGAGAAAGTTTCGATATATCTGCGCTGACCTTCGGCAAAGATGGTGTCGAATGCCAGTGAACTCTTGCCCGAACCCGAGAGCCCGGTAATCACGGTGAGGGAATCACGCGGAATCTCCACATCTATGTTCTTGAGGTTGTGGACCCGTGCGCCCCATACATTTATCTTTTCTTCTGAATTCATATTCCAATTCTGCTAATTGCTGTTTGCCTAATAGTTACTATTCTGCTCTTCGGTATAACCTCTGAGCAGGTTGACATCACGTTTGATGTTATACACCACGCCATCTGCCCCCTTCGCCTTGACGAGACAGAAGTAGACACCCTCCTTGACCGGTTTTCCGCGGTAGGTGCCATCCCATCCCGTGGCAGGGTCGGTCCATTCATAGAGTTTCTGTCCCCACCTATTATATATATAGGCGTGGAACTCTTCGATATTCCGGTAACCATCCTTGGGCTTGTAGATGTCGTTGATGCCATCGCCATTTGGAGAGAAGGCATTCGGCATGAGAAGAGAACTGACCTTGGTCGTCTCTTCTGTGTTGTCCTCCTCGTCGTCGTTGACTTCCTGAGCGTGTAATTGACACGTTAAAAGTGGCAACATGATGCAAAGTAATGCTATTTTTCGTCTCATTTCTAAAATAATTTGTGCAAAGATAATAAAAAGATGAGAGATATTGCGTCAGATGCAAGATTTTTTGTATTTTTGCAGATGAAAACATGAAATATTTGAAGATATCGTTAAAAAAATCTTGAGATATGAGACAAAAAATGAGATATTTCCTGCTGTTCGTTGGGCTTCTGCTCAGTGTCAGCATTGGCGCGCAGACTGTAAAATGGCGCGACATTTACACGGTTAAGAAGAAAGATACCATCTTTGGTATCGCCAATAAATATGGATTGAGCCTTCCTGAACTGATGGATGCCAATCCGGAGATGAAGCGTGAGGGATACATGCTGCAGAAGGGAGCTACGCTCTTTATTCCATACGCCAAGGACCAGAAGAACCCTAACCAGGTGAACGGTCAGAAGTCGGGGAATGGGGCAATGGTTCAGAAAACTGCTACAGCTCCGGCAACCTCAAAGGCTGCTGTTGCCAGAAATGCGGTAAAGGTAGGCGTGATGTTACCTTTGCATAATGTTGATGGCGACGGCAAGCGAATGGTGGAGTATTACCGCGGATTGCTGCTGGCTTGCGAAACCCTGAAGCAGCAGGGCACCGATATAGATGTGCGTGCCTGGAACGTTCCTATTGATGCCGATATCCGGAATACACTCTTGCAGGAGGGCGCTAACCAATGCGACATCATCTTTGGTCCACTTTATACCAAGCAGGTGGCTCCGCTGACCAACTTCTGCAAGACCTACGGCATCAAAATGGTGATTCCGTTCTCTATCAGCGGAGATGATGTAGAAAGAAACAAAGAGATTTTCCAGGTTTATCAGAGCGATGATGCGCTGAATGATGCGACCATCAAGGCATTCCTGAGCCGTTTTACCAATGTGCATCCTATCTTTGTAGACTGCAATGATTCTACTTCGAGAAAGGGCAACTTTACGTTCGGTCTGCGCAAGGAACTGGAACGCAGGAAAATCAATTATAGCATCACCAATGTGAATTCAAGTATCGAGCAGTTTGCCAAGGCTTTCATGCCTTCCAAGCAGAATGTGATAATCCTGAATACGGGACGTTCGCCACAGTTAACCCAGGTGTTGAACAAGCTCGACGAATTTGATGCGAAGTATCCGGGTGCAGCCATCTCTCTCTTCGGCTATACCGAATGGCTGATGTATGCCAAGTATAATCTGGAAAGATTCTATAAGTATGATACTTATATCCCTTCCACCTTCTATTATAACCCGAACTCAGCACAGACCAAGGCGCTTGAGAGCCGTTATGAGCGATGGTTCCATCAGCCTATGATGGTGGCACAGCCAAGATTCGCCATCACCGGTTTCGATCACGGAATGTATCTGATTCAGGGCGTCAAGAGATATGGCAAGAACTTTACAGGTGAGCGCCAGCAGATGACTTACCAGCCTGTGCAGACTCCACTCCGCTTCGAGAAGACCAGTAGAGGAGGATACAAGAACAAGAGTTTCCAGTTGATTCACTATACCTTTAATCATCAGATAGAGGCGGTGAAGTACTAGTTTATAGTTTACAATTTATAGTTTACAATTTATAGTTGATAATGAATAGAAATATTGGGCTGCTGATTCTGATGCTCATCTTCGGAATTCCAGTTTCGGCACAGATAGGAGAACATCGTAGTGATTTCGCCATCGGTTTTAATGGGGGCTATATGATGAGTAGCGTAGGATTCACACCCGAGGTACAGCAGAAGCAGCACGGCGGACTGACGGGCGGTTTCTCAATGAGATATACCTGCGAGAAATATTTCAAGACCATCTGTTCTATCTATGCCGAGGTTAACTATTCGCAGGCTGGATGGGAAGAGGATATTCTGGATATGGAGAATAATCCGGTGATTATCACCGAAACCAAAGAGGCGATGGCTTACAAGCGTACCATCAACTATATTCAGGTTCCGATCTTTGCGCATCTGGCATGGGGTAGGGAGACAAGAGGACTGAATATCTTTGTGAATGCCGGTCCACAGTTTGGACTCTATCTGAGTGATTCGCAGAAGACCAATTTCTCGGTAGAACACATGCCTGCAACCGACAATAACCGTGTAAGTCCGGTGGTTGCTCAGGATACGATGGCTGTCAAGAACAAACTCGATTATGGTATCGCCCTGGGTCTGGGTGCTGAATACAGTATTCCGAAGGTGGGGCATTTCCTTGCCGAAGCCCGCTACTACTATGGTTTGGGTAATATCTACGGTGCTTCGAAGCGTGATTATTTCGGAAAGAGTAACTATGGACAGATTGTTCTGAAACTCTCTTATCTCTTTGATATCACCAGAACGAAGAACGTGAAACGGAAATAGATGATAATTAATAATTGATAATTAATAATGATAACGGGTTTATCATTTATGTTTTAAAGAAAATGAGTACAACAGAAAAAATGCAGATGAAATTGAGCGACTCGAAGTCTGCTCGCTGGACCGCCCTCCTCATCGTGAGTATCACGATGATGTTCGGTTACTTTTTTACAGATGTGATGTCTCCACTGGAGCCTCTCTTGACAGCAGCCAAGGGAGCAGAGAATGGTCTCGGACTCGGATGGAATTCGGATGAGTACGGCTTCTTCTCTGGAGCTTACGGATACTTCAATGTGTTCCTCCTGCTTCTCTTCTTCGGTGGTCTTATCCTCGATAAGTTTGGCATCCGTTTCACTGGTATCCTCTCTACCGTCCTGATGTTTGGTGGAGCCTTGTTGAAGTGGTATGCTTTAGGTCATGAGTTTGACGGAACGGTTGCTGTGCCATTCTTTGGTACTTACAGTACGCAGGTAGTAATAGCTGCTCTTGGTTTTGCCATCTATGGTGTGGGATGCGAGATATGCGGTATCACAGTGAGCAAGGTTATCGTGAAGTGGTTTACGGGCCATGAGTTAGCTCTGGCAATGGGTGTACAGGTA
This sequence comes from Lachnospiraceae bacterium, assembly GCA_963594575.1. Lineage (GTDB taxonomy): Bacteria > Bacteroidota > Bacteroidia > Bacteroidales > Bacteroidaceae > Prevotella. The sequence goes on from CAVBFV010000112.1 coordinate 6,514, forward strand.
GCTACGGCTCGTTTGGGAACTGCTGCAGCTCTGAGTGCTTCTCTTCCTTTTGCCAAGGCGATGGGTGGAGTTTCTGCTTCTGTTGCTTTGGGCGCTGCTTTGCTTTGTGCTGGTGTTCTTGTTTTTCTTGTATATTGTGTGATGGACAAGAAGGAGGATGCTTCTGCAGCAGCTGTGGCTACTGAGCCGGAAGAAGGTTTCAAGTTTTCAGACTTGGGTGGTTTGTTCAAGACAACAGGTTTCTGGTATGTGGCATTCCTTTGCCTGATGTTCTATGCAGGTGTATTCCCATTCCTGAAGTTTGCCACCAAGTTGATGATTTTCAAGTATGGTGTTGATGCAGATATGGCAGGTCTGATTCCTGCGATGTTGCCATTCGGTACCATCTTCCTCACACCGCTCTTCGGTAGTATATACGATAAGTATGGCAAGGGTGCTACGCTGATGATTATCGGCAGTTGCCTCCTGACCTTTGTACACGTCATGTTTGCCCTGCCAATCAACTCATGGGTGCTTGCCATCGTGCTGATGCTCATCCTGGGCATCGCATTTGGACTGATACCATCAGCCATGTGGCCATCTGTGCCAAAGATTATCCCAATGAAACTCTTGGGAACTGCATATGCCCTTATCTTCTATATCCAGAACATCGGACTGGCTCTCATTCCGGTATGGATTGGTAAGGTGAACCAGGCTAACACGGGTGCTGATGGTGTTATCGACTATACCCAAACGATGACCATCTTTGCAGCCTTCGGTGTGATTGCTATTATCATCTCTTTCCTCCTCTTGTTTGAAGATAAGAGAAAGGGATATGGTTTGCAGAAGCCTAATGTGAAATAAGTGTAATTTTTAAAAGAAAGGAAATAACCATGAATGCGACACCTGAATCATTGATTAAGGACTATGCTGACCCTATAGAGCAGCAGGAGATTGACAAGTTTGTATGTTCTGAGATGGGCAGACAGATACACCGGTATATCAAGGGTATGTCGGGTACCAAGCAAGCTATGTTGAAATTTGAGGAAAGGCTAGCCAGCCTCTCTGTACCAGAGAAGGAGAAGGCGATAGCCAAGTATATTGATCTGAACAGAAAAGCATTGGATGGTCTTGACTTGAAGATGATTCTGGTCCGTTCGGTAGCCAACTATTGTGACACCTTCCAGTATATGCTGGATTTTGTCAACGATAAGCGTAAGATGGTTTTCTATTACCAGCGCATCAAGGCGAAATACATTCAATATCATGAAGTATTTGAGCAGGATGGAAAGTTCGGTATGAAAGATCATCAAGGCAACATCTTACTCTCGCCAACTTATGATTTCTTGCGCACCTGCTACATTTATAATGATGACTTGAGCATCATGCCGGTAATAGCCGAGAAGAATGGCAAGATGGGACTGGTAATGCCGGATGGTAACGATACGGTAGTGGCGGATTTCCTTTACGACGAAATTTGCTTGCGTGATGAATATCCTTACTTCGAAGCATCAAAAGATGGCGAGAACGGATTTCTTGACAAGACTGGTAACTTTGTGAATTAAGTGAAGAGTGAAGAACGAAGAGTGAAGAATTCAATTGCTGATTCTTTATATATAATATTTAAAGAGAAAGGGCAATCAGGTTTGGTATGAACCAACTGATTGCCCTTTTTTACTTTCGTTGCTATTAGCAACTTAGTTTTTATCTAATTTTTCTCTCGTCTTCAATCCCTAGTGAAGAAAAGCAAAAGAATTCTTCGTTCTTCACTCTTCACTCTTTACTTAACTTATCCCAAGTATTTCATCAAGATTTTGATCTTACCGCTATCACGGAGCTTGATGATACTCTTTTCGCGAATCTGGCGAACACGCTCACGGGTAAGGTTGAACTCGCTGCCGATTTCCTCCAAACCCTTCTCGTGGCAACCGATACCATAGCAGTAGCACAGAATCTTGCGTTCACGGTCTTTCAATACAGAGTTGAGAACTCTGTCAAGCTCGCTCGCCATAGACTCGAAGTCTACACCCTTGTCGGTACGGCTGTCATCACCCGAAGCCATCACGTCGACCATCGCATTGTCATCATCATCGCTACCGAATGGAGCATCGATACTCATGTGGTGATTGTCAGCCTTGATAGTCTGGTCAATCTTGCTTTCTTCCATCTTTGTGATTTGAGCGAGCTCAGCAACAGAAGGTTTGCGCTGGTTCTCCTGCTCAAACTTACTGATTTCTGCACTGATTTTGCTCAATGCACCTACCTGGTTCAAAGGCAAGCGAACGATACGGCTCTGCTCAGCAATAGCCTGCAGGATGCTCTGGCGAATCCACCATACGGCGTATGAGATAAACTTAAAGCCGCGTGTCTCGTCAAACTTTTCAGCAGCCTTTACCAAACCGATATTACCCTCATCGATGAGGTCGGTAAGAGAAAGACCTTGGTGCTGATATTGCTTAGCAACAGATACAACGAAACGAAGGTTTGCTTTTACCAATTTCTCCTTGGCACGTTCTCCCTCACGACCGCCTTTGCGAATCTTCTGGGCAAGTTCGATTTCTTCATCAATAGAGACCATAGGCTCTCTACCAATCTCCACCAAGTACTTGTCGAGTGCTTCACTGGAACGGTTGGTTATACTC
>CAVBFV010000113.1:0-9105 GCA_963594575.1 Lachnospiraceae bacterium
ACTTTCCTCCATCTTGACATTGAATTTATAGATTCTTACTCCGTTAGCATCCATTGATATCGGGAACACGCCATTCTTCTTCAATTCAACCTTCTTCTTGCCACCCGAGAACAGTTCTGTTACCAGCACCTCCTCTTCAGCAATATGGAAGAAATCGAAAGCATGACCAGGGATGCAAACCTGCAACTGGCGCGCCTCCTGGGCAAAGTTAAGTACGATGAGCATGGCTTCATCATCCTTCTTGCGAAGGAAGGCGAAATTGGTACGGGGATCGAAATTCTCAGAACCCGGATTCACATACATCAAATCGAAGGTCTCACCCTCGCGGATGGCTTTCTCTTCATTGGCGAAGCGAAGAAGCTGGCGATAAGTGGCTGCCAGATATTTCTGCTCCTGACTCAATGCCGAGTCAGATGAATCCTGATAGGCATGCGCCAGAGTTTCCGGACTCCAATAGTCGAATATCGTGGTACGGCCATCCGTGCCGCTGAATCCTTCCTTATCCATTCCCTTCTCGCCGAATTCCTGACCGCTGTAAAGCATGAAAGGATTCTTCTGGAAGAAGAGACTCATGGCTGCAGCAGGAATCGCCTTCATAGCTGAGCCACAGAAGAAATCGCTGGCGATGCGCTGCTCATCATGATTCTCAAGGAAATAGAGCATGTGATCGCGGATATCATCCACTACCTGCCACTCATGAGTGATACTGGCTGCCGGACGCTCACCACGAACCACGCCACGCAGGCAATCATACATTCCTACTTTGTCATAAAGATAATCGAAACCAGCCTTTACAAAGTTGCGGTACTGGTTAGGATCGTAAACCTCACCGATAACGACGATATGAGGATACTTCGCCTTCAATATTCCTGTAGCGTATGCCCAGAAGGCCGTTGGCACCATTTCTGCCATATCACAGCGGAAGCCATCAACACCCTTGCTTGCCCAGAAGAGGAGGATATCTGTCATCTTGCCCCATGTGTTTGGCACTGGTTCATAATGATAGCTTCTGCCTCCTGCATCACAGTAATCTACACCGTAATTGAGTTTCACGGTCTCGTACCAGTCGTTACAGCCAGGATGGTTATCAAACCGGTCGTTTCCTGTAGCTCTGGCTGGGCTCTCGGTATAAGGTTCATAAATCTTGGCATCTTTCGCAGAAAAAGCCTTGAACTCTGGTTTGGAACGACGGATTTCATTCAAATCCAAATCGCCCCATGCATAATAGAAATTATTCCTGGTAGAGAAGTGCATGTTCGGATCATCATCTTCTCCCAAATCCCGTACACCTGTTGGTTTGCAAATGGAATGATACTCTCGAGCTACATGGTTCGGAACGAAATCCATGATTACTTTCATACCTGCCTTGTGAGTACGCTCTATCAGCTGCTCCCACTCTTTCATTCTCATACTGACATTCACTGCCAAATCTGGATCGATATCATAGTAGTCGGTAATAGCATATGGCGAACCTGCTTTTCCCTTCACTACCTCTGCATGCTGAGTAGGAATTCCATAAGAAGAGTAGTTTGTCTGAGTGGCATGACGAATCACACCCGTATACCAAATATGTGTAAATCCCATATCGTGGATGCTAGCCAGAACTTCATCAGAGAAATTATTCAGCTTTCCACAACCATTCTCTTCGATGGTACCATTTTCCTTACAGGTTGTATTCTGATTTCCGAAGAGTCGTGGGAGAACCTGGTATATAATAACTTTTTCCTTCATTTAGCGGCTTTACTAAAAAAATGAAACGTTTTACCTTTCCAACAACGCCTTTGCTGAAAAGATAAAACGTTGAATAGTGTCATTGTTGATTAAGCAATACCATGAGCGGCAACATTCTTGTCGATGCGGCCAATCATACCCTGCAATGCCTTGCCAGGACCACACTCTGTGAAGTCATCAGCACCATCAGCAATCATAGCCTGTACAGATGAAGTCCAACGTACAGAGCTTGTAAGCTGTGCGATGAGGTTCTGCTGAATCTCAGCTGGATCAGTATGAGGCTTACCGTCTACATTCTGGTAAACCGGGCACTTAGGAGCTGAGAATGTAGTCTTCTCGATAGCAGCCTGAAGTTCATCCTTAGCTGGCTGCATCAATGGAGAGTGGAAAGCACCACCAACCTTCAAAGGCAATGCACGCTTAGCACCAGCAGCCTTCAGCTTCTCGCAAGCAGCATTGATAGCATCTACGTTACCAGAGATAACGAGCTGACCAGGGCAGTTGTAGTTAGCAGCAACTACCACGTTGCCTTCTGTGCTTACCTCAGCGCAGATTTCCTCAACCTTCTCATCTGGCAAACCGATGATGGCAGCCATGGTACCAGGGTTAGCCTCGCAAGCCTTCTGCATAGCGTTGGCACGGGCAGCAACAAGTTTCAAACCATCCTCGAAAGCCATAGCACCGGCAGCAACCAATGCAGAGAACTCACCGAGAGAGTGACCAGCAACCATAGCTGGCTTGAATTCCTCACCCAGGCAAAGAGCAGAGATAACAGAATGGAGGAATACAGCAGGCTGGGTAACCTTAGTTTCCTTCAACTGATCGTCGGTACCGGCGAACATGATATCAGTAATCTTGAAGCCGAGAATCTCGTCGGCCTTATCGAAAAGTTCTTTTGCCAATGCGTTGTTATCGTAGAGGTCCTTACCCATACCTACGAACTGAGAACCCTGTCCAGGGAAAACAAATGCTTTCATTTTATCCTTATATTTTTTAGTTTATAAATAATATTCTGTAATAAATATGAATTCTCTGAATTCGACTGCAAAGGTACAATAAAATTCTGAGAATCAGCAGAGAATATTAAAAAATAAAGTTATATATTCTAAATTACTACAAGAATGGTAAAAACTTTCCATTCTGAATGCGGAACAGGCATAAAAAAAATCCCTAATGCCTTTCGGCAAAAGGGATCTTTATATTAATTTGCTTTACAGTGCGAAAAATATCGTACTTCATACAAATTGATTGAGCCAGGATTATTCAGCTGCTGGAGCCTCTTCCTCAGCTGCAGCCTCAGCAGGTGCCTCAACTGGAGCCTCCTCAGCAGCAGGAGCTGCAACAGGAGCGTTCTCAGCAACAACGTTAACTGGAACCTTAACCTCAACCTCCTTGTGGTAGTGTACAGTAGCCTCGTACTCACCAACCTTCTTAGCATCCTTCATAGTGATGATCTTGCGATCAACCTCGATGCCCTTCTTAGCGAGCTCCTCAGCAACAGTAGCAGCGTTAACTGAACCGTAGAGCTGACCAGTAGCACTAACCTTAGCAGCGATAGTAAGAACGATGCCATTGAGAGCCTCGCCCTTCTTAACAGCCTCAGCCTTGATAGCCTCAAGCTTGTGAGCCTGCTGCTTCAAATCCTCAGCCAACTGCTTCTTAGCAGATGGAGATGCGATAACAGCCTTACCTGTAGGGATAAGGAAGTTACGACCATAACCACTCTTTACATTTACGATATCGTTCTTGTATCCAAGACCGATAATATCTTGCTTCAAAATAATTTCCATTCTTCTTTTCCTCCTTAAATTACTTCATCAAATCGGTTACGTAAGGAAGCAAAGCGATCTGGCGAGCACGCTTAACAGCCTGTGCTACACGGCGCTGATACTTCAAAGATGTACCTGTGATACGACGTGGAAGGATCTTACCCTGCTCGTTCAAGAACTTCTTCAAGAACTCTGGGTCCTTATAGTCGATGTACTTAATACCGCTCTTCTTGAAACGGCAATACTTCTTCTTCTTTGTGTCGATAGAAGGAGCGGTCAAATAACGGATTTCTGATTTCTGATCTGCCATGATTAAGCCTCCTCTTTTTTACCAAGCTTTGCACGACGCTTCTCTGCGTAAGCGGCAGCATACTTGTCAAGTTTAACAGTCATGTAACGAATTACTTTCTCGTCGCGGCGATAAGCTGTTTCGAGCTTAGCGATAACAGTTGGCTCAGCCTTGAACTCAACCAAGCTGTAGAAGCCTGATGTCTTCTTCTCGATGTTGTAAGCCAACTTCTTCAAACCCCAAGCCTCTTCATTCAAAATCTCAGCACCGTTATCGGTGAGCAGCTTCTTGAACTTAGCGACCGTTTCCTTCATCTGTTCATCAGACAAAACGGGAGTCAAAATGAAAACGGTTTCGTATTGATTCATACTACTTTTGTAAATAATTAAAAAATTAATATTAAAATTCTCTTGCAAAACATAGAAATGTGTGCGTAAACACACCCCATTTCACGAATTGCGGTGCAAAATTACAACTTTTTCTTGAATTAACCAAATATTTTTTGTACTTTTGCAGAAAATAATTGTTAATTGTACGAAAATATGGATAAAAGACTCAAAAAATCGCTTCATACCCTCCCTTCCATGGGTATGACCTTCATCGTTTTGGGCGTTCTGCTGCTTGCGGCCAGCTTCGCCTTCGCCATCAAGAACAACATCATGCTGTTTGCAGGTCTGTTCTTCATCCTGGCTGGCATTGCCGGATTTGTCTATTCGCTGAAGAAGGGATAAGAAACGGAACCTGTACATGATGGTCCAGATAAGGCGATTCAGAAATGAAAGAAAAAAAGGGATAGGTTTTCTGCAAACTTATCCCTTTTCTCTTTTTCCATAGATAGCTTTCTACTGCTTTATACAGTTTACAGCTTTTCTGTCAATCCATATTCCTAATCCATATCCGGAACGATGAGCTTGTAGCCCTTACCATGGATATTGATAATCTCAATCTGCGGATCTTCCTTCAGATGCTTGCGGAGTTTGGTGATATACACATCCATAGAGCGCGCATTGAAGTAGTTGTCGTCAATCCAGATGGTCTTCAATGCGAAATCACGCTGAAGAATCTCGTTGGCATGAGCACAGAGAAGAGCAAGAAGCTCATTCTCCTTGGTTGTCAGCTTGGTCTGCTCATCACCGATGGTAAGCAGCTGCTTCTGTGTATCGAAGGTAAACTTACCGATGTGGTACATGGTAGATTCCTTGGTCTTCTTGCCACGTACACGGCGAAGGATAGCCTCTACACGGAACACCAGCTCCTCCATAGAGAAAGGCTTGGTGATATAATCGTCAGCACCTATCTTGAAGCCTTCCAGAATATCCTCCTTCAAAGTCTTGGCAGTAAGGAATACGATTGGCAGATCTGCCGTCTGCTGGCGAATCTCCTGAGCCAGGGTAAAGCCATCCTTCTTAGGCATCATCACATCGAGTACGGCAATATCATACTTGTTCTTGGTGAACTCCTTGAAGCCTGCCTCACCGTCAGGGCACAATGTTGTAGCAAAGCCCTTGGTCTGCAGATACTCACGAAGCAACATACCCAAATTCTCATCATCCTCGCAAAGCAGGATTTTTACTGTCTCTTCCATATTCTTATTATTTTTACTTGTTAATATTCTATTTATCATTGTCTTTTAATCATGTATCACCGGCAGCTTGATGGTAAAGGTAGTACCCTTGCCCAATTCGCTGTCAACCTTGATTTCTCCACCATGCAATTCCACGATTTTCCTCACATAGGCGAGACCGAGGCCGAAGCCCTTCACATCATGCACATTGCCCGTATGTACGCGGTAGAACTTGTCGAAGATCTTCTTCAGGTTCTCCTTCTTCATACCCAAACCCGTATCATTGATAGAGAGATACAGATGATGCTCATCATTCCATGTCTTCATCGTGACAAACAGAGGCTCTTCGGGTTTACGGTACTTCACGGCATTGTCCATCAGATTGAAAATCACATTCTGGAAATGCACCTCATCCACATAGAGCGTAGAGTCTATCGCCTCGATATCCACGTAAATCTTTCCTCCCGTATGCTCTACGCGGAGGGCGAAAGAGTGAGCCGCATTCTCAACGATTTCATTCAGATCGAGCTCCTTCTTCTTGAACACTGCCTTCTTGCGGTCGAACATACTCATCTGCAATACCTTTTCTACCAGGAAGCGGAGGCGCTTCGATTCATCATCTATCACACCACCCAGATGCTTCTGCATCTGCTCGCTCTTGGAAACCGACGGGTCGTTGAGCATCTGTGCCGCCAGACTGATGCTGGCAATAGGCGTCTTCAACTCATGGGTCATATTGTTGATGAAGTCATTCTTGATCTCCGTATATCGCTTCTGCCGGAAGATGACCACGATGGTGAAGATAAAGGTAATGAGCAATACCAGCGTAAAGATGACACTAGGAATCATGAAGCGCACACTGGAGAAGATGTAGCTGTTCATATCCGGGAAGTGAACCTTTACGACTCCCATCTTCGACTGCGGGTCGTTGCGGAAGAGTACCTGAGAATAGCTGTATTCCTCACCCTCGTCGGTATAATCCGGGCAACGGTACACCTCCCTGCCATCCTGGGTTGTTACCGTAAAGTGATAAGGGATATTGATTCCATTGTTCATCATCTCTGCCTTGAGATCCTGATCCAACTGCTTGAAGTTGATTCGTTCCTTCAATGGTTTATCGGATGCCGAGTAGAGAATGGAATAAACCACTTCGTCGAGCAACGCTTTCTGATACACATAGCGATTCTTCACAATCTCCTGCAAGGACTTCTGAGTCTCATTAAGCGAATTCTTGTCGCTGCGCAGAATCATCGCCTTCGGCTTGTTGGCAGGATTGGTTGCAATGGTCTTCAACTCGAAGGATGAATAGACCGTACCATCCTTACCTACCACAGAATACTGATGAGAGTGCTGGATGGTTCCATCCAGCTGACCGCTGCGGGTTCCCACAGAATCCTTCTTACTAGCCTTGCGTTCAGTCTCATTGACATCCTTTTCAAGATAGCGCAAAGTTTCATTCAGCTCCAAGTTTCTTGAAGCTTGATATAGGGCTCTGTTGACCGACTCGTCAAACTGTTCCTTCTTCATGTTCACCATTTCCTGGATGTAACTGAGCTGCAGGAATAGCAGCGCAAGGAACGAAAAGCCCATAATAACGGCTATGGTCCAAATCGTTTTCTTTTTCATAGGGGCAAAGATAGGAAATTTCTTAATTGGTTAACACAAAACAGTTAATTATTTCACTTCAATTTGCTCAAATTAACCAAAACAAACGGTTATAATTGCATATATAAAAATAAAAGAGAGCCGACATATCACATGCAGGCTCCCCATTGGTCATATCAACATAAAATTTTAATTTATATAAGAGAGATAATTCGAAGTTATATTTCAAACAACATTTTTATCATAAAGATGAAATATCTTTTTTACTCTATTCTGCTTCCTTTGCCAGTTCAGCTTCATGCTCGGCAATCAGCTTGCTCTGGATATCGGTAGGAACCAACTCGTAGCTGGCAAACTTGGTGGTGAACGAAGCACGACCACCAGTAAGCGAGCTGAGGGAGATAGAATAGTTGGCAAGCTCCTTGAGTGGAATCTTGGCACTCAACTTCTGGTAACCTGCCTCAGAATCCATACCCATGATAAGGGCACGGCGTCCCTGAAGATCACTCATCACATCACCCATATAGTCGGCTGGCACGTAAACCTCCAGATCGTAGATAGGCTCCAGAATCTTTGGACCTGCCTGCTTGAAGGCATCGCTGAAAGCACGGCGGGCAGCCAGCATAAATGACAACTCATTGCTATCTACCGGGTGCATCTTGCCATCATATACGATAACTCGGACATCACGGGCGTAAGAACCAGTAAGAGGTCCATGCTCCATACAATCCATGATACCCTTCAGGATAGCCGGCATGAAACGGGCATCGATAGCTCCACCAACCACAGAGTTGAGGAATACCAACTTGCCACCCCACTCCAGGGAAACTTCTTCACGGCTCTTGATGTTCATCTTGAACTCCTGACCGTTGAAGGTGAATGATGTCGGATCTGGCATACCCTCTGCGTATGGCTCAACGATGAGGTGAACCTCACCAAACTGACCAGCACCACCACTCTGCTTCTTATGACGATAGTCGGCACGAGCCTTCTTGGTAATGGTCTCACGATATGGGATGCGAGGCTCCTCGAAGACTACATTGAGCTTTTCGTTGTTCTCCAGACGCCACTTCAATGTACGGAGGTGGAACTCACCCTGACCGCGTACGATCACCTGGCGCAACTCCTTGCTCTGATCCACAACCCATGTTGGGTCTTCCTGACGCATCTTGAGAAGAGCAGCCATCAGCTTCTCTGTATCCTGGGCATTGACAGCCTTGATGGCACGAGAGTACTTAGGATTAGGATACTTGATGAAATCGAAGCGCCACTCAGCACCCTTTCCGTTCAGGGTATTACCCGTCTTCACGTCCTTCATCTTCACGGTACAACCGATGTCACCGGCATTCAACTGATCCACAGGCACACGGTTGGCACCAGCACAGGCATAAATCTGTCCGATACGCTCCTTGGAACCACGGTCAGAATTGGTCAGGTCGTCACCACTCTTGATAGAACCACTCATCACCTTGAAGTAACTTACCTCACCGATATGTGGTTCCAAGCCTGTCTTGAAGAAGTAAACACTCTCAGGACCATTGGTATCAGGAGTAATTTCCTCACCACGGGTATTATGCACCTTAGGCATCTCGCTTACGAAAGGAACAACGTTGCCCAAGAACTCCATCAGACGGTGAACACCCATAGACTTGCCTGCGCAAACGCAGAATACAGGGAAGATGCTGCGAGTTACCAATCCCTTGCGGATACCCTCACGAAGTTCATCCTCTGTCAAGCTTTCACTCTCGAAGAATTTCTCCATCAAGCCCTCGTCGTTTTCGGCAGCAGCCTCAACGAGTGCAGCATGAAGTTCCATTGCCTTGTCCATTTCCTCCTCAGGAATATCCTCGATGATAGGAGCACCGCCTTCTGGTTTCCAGGAATATTTTTTCATCAATAACACGTCAATGAGAGCATTGAAGCCAGGACCTGTCTCGATAGGATATTGTATCTGCACACACTTAGAACCATAAATGTCCTTCATAGTGGCAATGAGGTTGTCAAAATCGCACTTGTCTGAGTCAAGCTGGTTAACGAGGAAAATAACAGGCTTGTTCAACTTCTCGGTATAACGGAAGTTGTTCTGGGTGCCTACCTCTGGACCATACTGACCATTGATAAGGATAACTGCCTGATCGGTAACATTG
>CAVBFV010000114.1:0-9070 GCA_963594575.1 Lachnospiraceae bacterium
AATAATTAGAGAATTTCCATTATCCATCAATTCAGGGTCTTTTCTGAATTTGGCGACAAAATTACAAAGAAAATCTGAGAAACCACCTTTTTTCTACAACAATTTGCCAATAATCTTCTGCTTAATCATCGTCATCATCAATAGTATAACTCAAGAATGCAGAACGATGCAAAGCAGGATAAATTGCCAAATCTCCTTTAATACCATGCCATAAAACCTTATTAAATTCAACATCAGGTACATCATCCTCTACAGAAAAATTATATTTTTCACTCATAGCTTGCCATTTACTATGCTTTTTGTTGACTTCATCAAGCGATACATTTTCTGGCAAATGGTTGAAAGGAGTTCCGTCAGCTTTAGACGAGAAACAACGCCACATAGAAGTGGAAGCGGCATCATATTGGCTCATTGGCGGTAGCCCAAGTATCAGTTCCATAGTACGTAGCATAGAAGTGGTGGTATAAGGGGTATGATCCACAAAGCCTCTCTTCACAAATCCGCCAGCCACGAAGGCTGTACTACGGTGAGCATCTACATGATCAGAACCATTTTGCGCATCATCTTCTATGATAAACACAGCCGTCTCTTTCCAAATTGGAGAATGACTCAAATGATCTAGAAACATACCTACCGCTAAATCATTATCTGCAACATAAGCATAAGGAGAAGAAGCGCCTAACTTCATTCCCTTGGTATGATCATTGCCAAAACGAACGGTACAAAATTGTGGAACCTGATTCTTTACCACTAAAGAGTCGAAATCTGCCTCCCATTGCCGATAGCGCAGCGTATCACGAAAATCCAGATTGAAAGGTTCAAAATTCTCACAGAAATGACCTTCAAGCGATTTGATGGTGGGATAAACCAAAGTATGCTTCTTTTCCCTGGCGCTTTTAACCGTTGTTCCATTACAGAATTCTCCATAAGTACGATAGCTTACACCGAAGCGTTTACACATATCCCAAAAGAAACCGCCTTTATTGTTTCCCATATGATGCTGTCCCTCACCACTATATACGTCACCACGACTGCTATAATAGGAAGGCCAGGTTTTCTCCAAATAGTCAGTAGCATATCCCCCCATTGTCCAATTATGACCATCGCAGCTAACTTCTGCATTCACATAGAAATTGTCAAGAAGAACAAAATCATTTGCAATCTTATGAAGATTAGGAGTATAATATTCACCAAAGAGAGTAAGAGTAGAATCACCATTACCTTTGGCAATATCACCCAACACCTGGTCATACGTTCTATTTTCTTTGATGACATAGAACACATATTTGATTGGACTTTTCTCGCCTACCCTGCTTGGAATCGGATTACCGGGTTCACTTTCTGCCACCAATTCTTTATCCTTCTGATAAGGAGTATTTGCAAAAACCTGTTTAGAATAAACCTTTAGCTGTTTCTTGTCAGGTACATCTATAATCGACAATGCTCCCATGAACAGGCCTCCGATATATTCAACCTTAGTATGATTGGCATCACCCTTATGATGTTCGAATTTCTCCTTTACATCTACAGGGCGTGGTCCATCGGGATTCGCCATCGAACGCAATCCTTTGCCATCGGTTACCCAAAGTTTATTACCAATACATTTCACGTTAGTAGGATACCACCCTACGGATATGAAACCTTCAGATTTACTTTGACTTACTTTCGAAATATCAAAGATCGTAACACAATTATTGTCTGCATTGGCTATAGCCAATTTTTTTCCTTTATCCAACAAACACAGCCCATTTGTGGTACTACCTTGTAAAGAGCCTGGGAAAATGGCTGCATTGAGTGTCTCCTCAACCCGATAATTTGTGAGATTAATAACCGATACACTATTGTCATTGGCATTGGCGACAAAAAGTCGTTTTGTCTTGGCATCAAAGCACATCTCGTTAGGATGACTACCTACGGCGATACGGCTTTTCCATTGCGCATGATCCACATCCCAAACAGCCACTTCATCACTTCCCCATACAGAGATATAAGCCTCATCTCCTTTTTCTGAGAAAAGGACCTGATAAGCCTCGCCTCCTACTGGCATCTTGTGAAGCAGTTTTTTACCTGGCATATCATAAATATAGAGTGAATTATCCCAACGGGTTACTACAAAGAGTTGATTATTCTTTGGGCATACGGCTATGCCAGATGGAGAGATTCGCTCCTGCCCCCATGGTTTGCCCATTACAATACTATCTGTCAAAGCTAGTTTGCCTTTGGCATTGACATCGTATATTTTCACTTGATTGTCATTTCCTGCTGAAGCAAACAATTGCTTTCCATTCTTGCTGAAACATATTCCATACCAGCTCTTGGCTATTGTATAATCATCCGTTTCTTGTTCAGACTTAACATCAAAGAGTTTGATGCACTGACGGCCATAACCATTATTAGTTACAGCCAACCACTTTTCATCAGGAGATACTGCCATATTAAGAGGCAAATCACCAAGTTGCAAATGTTTGCCGGCAGGAGTCAACCTCCAACCATTAGGAAGTAAAACAGGTTCTGCTACCTGTGCACTTGCAGAAACAAGCCCAGATAGCAGAACCATCGTCATAAATAATTTCTTCATTATCTTTATTTTAAATTTAATCTTTCTAACTTAGAATCCATATCTCAAACCAATCTGGAACTGATAAGGATTACCGTTACAAGCTGGCACACCTGCATTAGTGTTAACAGAATACTTATATTGTTTTTTCTCTGCATCAAAGCCCTTGATGTTGTAGAGATAGGTCTTACTCAAATTACGGCCTACTCCCCAATCTTTGTTAAGCAGATTGGCTACATTGAAGATGTCTACATACAGGTTGAGGTTTTGAGTCTTATAAATCTTAAACTCCTTACCGATATGTAAATCAAACACACCATAGAATCCATTTACACCTCCATTGCGCTCAGCAATCTTGCCAAAACTATTGCGGAGATACTTCTTCATACTGCCCGACACATTAGGATTATCAAGAATACTATTGATACCCTCACGGATATAGTCTGGAGTATTTGGATCGTTAGGGTCGTAAACATATGCCAAATCATTGGTTGAAACAAAGTCTCCATTCACATTACCATTCACACAGAGAGAATAACGGGAGCCTCCGAAACCTGAAAAGCGCAAGCCTACATTAACACCCCAAAATGTTGGCAATGTTCCATATACAACCAACTTATGACGGAACTGGTTATCAGAATAAGTCATACGGCTCAAATCGCGAGGATCACCTGGTACATAATAATATAAGGTAGAAGAGTTGGCTACATTACCATTGTAAGATACATTATCTTTGGTATCATTCCAAGTATAACTAAACGAAATCTCGCCATCCTTATAATAACGATATGCAGCATCTACCACAAAAGCATACTGATTGTTCTTACCCTCGCTAACCAATTCGAGCACACGACCTATTTTATTACTCTTACGTCCCATTGTCCAGTCTGTTGCGCCATTAGTGGTATTGATGCTCTCTGCTGGTACATATACAGGGCGATTGCCTTCGGCTGCAATGCGGAAATATGGTTCATCAACCATATTGCGATCAGCATAGAAGTAGTTATGACGAGCCCAGTTGGCATAGAAACTTAAACCTACTTTCAAACGATCTGAGAAGAAATGGGTATAAGATGCATTTAATTTATACACTACCGGTACACGAGCATCCTTGCCATTGGTATTGATGGTACTCAACTTCTCGATATTAGGATTATCGAACAAGTCCTTGCCTGGTGCTGTAGAAGGATTTTGGCGATAAGAAGGAAAATTAGGTGTAGGAACCAATTCGCCCTGAATATCGACAGATGCTACCTTTGTGCCATCAAAAAGCATATTATTAATCATCAGATAGTTATTGATATCCGAGCCGAAGATACCTGCGCCCAAACGGAGGACATCGGTATGACGGTCATTAATATCCCAAGTTAACTGTACGCGAGGAGATGGTTGAAAGGTAGATATAATGTTATCAGTACGCATTTTCAACTCATCATATACAGTCTGGTTGAAGGTTGCATGATTGAAATAACGGGTATAATCGAAACGAATACCTGCCATTACATCCAAGCCCGTGGCTAAACGTGTCTGCACCTGACCATAAATGGCTGAATTAAGCGTATTCATATCTACATAAGGATCATCGGTAAGTCGTACTTCGCGTGCATATCGATATGGTTTCATGTTCTCGAAATTATCAAGACCTGTAAAATAAAAGCGACCATTCATTTCACTACCATATTTAGAATGCATATAGGTATACATCAAATCTGCGCCAAAAGTAAAATTTAATTTACCCGTATTATAGTATAAATTATCTACTACTTGAAACACCTGGTCTGTAAAGTCTTCTGGAACATAACGCTGACCACCCAACTGAATAGAAGTTGTCATTGTTTTACCTGTAGTACTATTTACTGACTCCACATTTTCTACTATAGCTCTAGGAATACTTGCCGATGGAAGTTCGGCATTAGGCTTGGTGCCTTCATATACCAGGAAATGCTGCGCTTTCAATTCGTTAGTCATCTTTGGTCCCAATACGCTTCGCAAAGATGCCATAAGGGCATTATTGTGCGACATACGGTCTGGCCATACCTCGAAAATATTGATGGCTGTATTATCCTGTTCGCTCTTTTTATTATATTCGCTGATAAAATTGTCTTGTAATGTAAAGAGATTAGTAGGATTTATCTGCCAATCCAACTTAACAAAAGCAGCATCTGTATTTTTTGTCTTATCAAACTCACCAAATTGTTTATTATTTGATACACCATACTTGTTACGAGCAATATTCAAGAAACGGTCTTCTGTTGCTTGAGTTATATTATAGAGATTCTCATCTGAAGCATTCTGCAGATAAGCAATAGTAATAGGACGAGAATCAATCTGATGATCCCAAGTCATAAAGAAATGTAAACGGTCTTTTATGATAGGACCACCCAAAGAAAAGCCATACTGATAAGTTGAATAATCAGAAGTAGTCTTATTACCACGGATATTATACGGACTAGACAACCAGTCTGTTCGACCATAGACAAAGGCAGAACCAGTAAGCGTATTAGTACCCGACTTAGTAACAGCACTTACAGTACCACCACCAGAACGACCTTGTGTAACATCATATTGATTGGTAAGTAATTTAAACTCACGCAAAGCTTCCATTGAGATGGTATAAGCACCAGAAGTCGTACCACTGGCTACGGTTCCCTTAGCAGTCATACCATCAATGGTATAATTAGTAGAAGAAGCCAACTGACCGCCAACACTACCACCCTTACTCAATGGAGACAAGTCCATCAAAGAAGTAAAGTTACGACCATTTACAGGCAATCTTTTGATATCTGTTGCGGAGATAGAAGTTCCTGAACCTTCTGTTTGGATTCCCTTTTTCAGAGAGTTGGCAACGACCTCTACGGCCTTAATCTCAACTGTCTGGTCTGTCATTTTAAAATCAACGCGCAAGGCGTCACCCTGATTAAGGGAATAACCAGTCTTCTTTTGGTCACCATAACCGATATATTGAGTAGAAACCGTATAAGGTGTTCCCAAAGGAATCTCACGAATATGATAAAAACCATCAGGTCCGGTCGGTGAACTGACTTTGAAACCTGTTGACTCATTCTTCACGGTGACAATAGCACCAATAATAGGCTCCCCCTTTTCATCAGTAACGATTCCCGAGATAGCAGCACGTACGCTCTGAGCCAAAGCATTGACACCGCCACACACAACAAAGAGAAGCACCAAGAATAATCTTGCTGTTGTTTTCATTTTAATTAATTAAATGTTATATTTTCTGAATACATATTTTATTGTCTATTGACAAAAACTCTATCTTATAAAAAGAAAAACAATCTTATTTATCTAAAATCTTAGAGATTTCCGACACCATTTTCTTGGTACTCTTCATGCTCGACTTAATCATATCCTTAGCACTCTGAGGTTCAAAAGAGGTAAAATAGCTCTTACCTGTTCCCAATTTGTTTTCATTCATATCATAAAGTGAATAGTTGACAAAATGAAACATTGTACGAAATGGTACTTCCTGGTATTTTAGGAAATGCTGGTCTAGAACCAGAAGATAAGAAGCACCAAGCTGCTGCATGACAAGTTGCAATTTCTTTTTATCTACTTTAGACATATCAACCATCGCATCTTCTCCAGAACCTTTCAGTTCTGCTCCTTGCAAAAGATTAGATGATACAGAACTGCACCCATTCAACATTACCAGATTTTCTTTAGATGCAAGTTGCTCTAAGGTCTTTGCTATCACATTATTATATGTATAGCTTACACTATCTTCACATATTCCAGTACCTTCTGTCAACATATCTGTAACATAATAATCAGAATTGACATTGTTACTTGGAGCTACTACCAAAATCTTAGGCGCAGCTACAGCTTCTGCCGTGGAAGTACCTTTTCCACTCGCCAGAACCATATTCACACATGTAATCATCAAGATAACTACACTAAAAACAATCTTTTTCATTTTCAACACAATTTATAGTTTTTTTTCGAGTGCAAAGGTATCACTAGATTGTTGTAAAAATGCGACAGTGATATTAAGAAAACAATACACTTTTTTAGAACGAGTAAGCTACACTCAGTTTACCGTATATTCCATTAGCATCTACTCCTGAAGCATGTAAGCGATATGCCTTATTAAAGATATTGCCCCATTCGCCAGCGAGCATAATCGGACCGAGTTCGTAACCAACATACCATTTCAAACTCATCCAACCTGGAGTTCCACCATCCGGTATACGAGCATCTTCTTCGTCTTGCTTAGAAAGGCGAGTTTGCTTATTAGCCATATCTGCAGTCATAGATATACGAAGGCGATTCTGTTGATAACGAATTCCGAGCGAACCAAATAATGGTGGAATCTTTGACAAAGGCATGTTCTGAGTCTTATTCTGTCCATAAGTATATGCCATATTACCATTTATCGAGAAATGTCTGCCTAGTTTCTGGACTATAGCAAATTCAAAACCTTCAAGATAAGCTTTATCTACATTAGAACGCATTCTTACTGGCATACCTGCCACTTCGGTCTGACCATCACTCGTTGTTCCTGGCGTTAACGCCATCATATTGCGCAGATCGTTACGATATAGATTAAGTGAGAGTGTCGTATAACCATTATCATACTTTATGCTGATTTCTTTATTAAAACCTTTCTCTGGACTCAAATTATAGTTTGGTACAAAATACCAACTATCCTCTGCCCCCAACTTAGCCAAATCATTAATATTAGGAGCGCGGAACGAAGTTGCCATTATCCAAGCAACTGTAAAATGCGGCAGCAATTCATAAGAAATATGAAAATCGCCAACGAAGGCATCAGGTGACAACCTAACCATACCAAAATCACAAGTGGGCAAAGAAAGATGATGTCCGGAATAACGGGTACCAGTACCTATTCTCCATTTATCCAGAGTAGCGTCTGCCTCTACGAAAACAGCATAAGTAAGCATCTTTGAACCATCAGGGAAACTGCCATCGCTAAAAACTTTATCATGATAAATATCTACACCTGTCTTGAGTGTTAACCAAGGTAATACTTGCAAACCCAAATCAGCAGTAGCACCTATACTTCGGGTATCATTCGTTGAAAAAGAAGATTTTCCAGTAGACTTGGGTATACGCCAATTGGTATTTTCAAGCCGAGCATAAGAAAGTGTTGCTTCTACATACTTTATGATAGTATCCTCAGGACGATAACTATAAGAAAGATAAGAAAGATCTCGGGCTTGGTTCTTAACTTCATATTTATCGTATTTGCCACTTTGCATCTGCAAATAAGTAGGAATGTGATTTTGCCGTTTACCCTGATAAACAGCAGTGAGTACCGTATATATTCCCAACCTGCGTTTGATTTTCAAATCTCCTGCCCATTCTGTATAACCTGAAGGATGTTCTATACCAAGTCCTTTGCCTGCATGCACATCACCAAAGCGTTTTCCATCTACACCTAGATGTATTGCCCATAACTTATTAGACAAATTCAACTCTCCACGACCAATATATTCCATACCGCTAGTTGCAGTACGCCCTATCAATCTCCCATGAGCTATCATCTTATCAGAATCACCAAAAGGAGCGGATTGGCTCTGCATATAGATAACACCACCCATCGCATCACTACCATATGCAACAGATGCTGCTCCCGGCAACACTCCTGCGTACTCCATCGCCATTCCATCAATCGTATTGAGATAAGAAACTGGACCTGACTGAAAAACTGAATTATTGAGGCGAATGCCATCTACCAACATCAAGGTCTGATAACCTATCATTCCTCTAATGATAGGGGAGCCTCCACCATGATCTGTTTTCTGAACCCATACTCCGGTGAGTCCTTGCAATGCCTCAGGCATTGTGCGAGACTGATTATAAAAGAGAGATTTGCCTTCGAGAGAAGTATTGAGGGGCGCATAAGATGATACCGAACGTGCATATGGAGCACAGATTACAATATCATCTATATGTGAAGACTTCTGAAACTGTTTTCTTAAAGACATTGTATCTACCACCTCTTCAGTTTTACCTGTTGGACTTGCCAACAGTTGAAGAGAACAGGTAGATACAACTACTAGAGAGAGTAATACCTTTTTCATTTTTTGCGCAAAAGTACACATTTCTAAATACAAAGGTATTACATTAGCTTGACGTAAAAAATAAGATTTTAATACTCCGTTTTTTCTGTACTTTCCTCCCACATACGGAAAGCACCGAGTGCTTCATCGCGCATCAGGGCAATCATCGGCTTGTGACGGTCTTCTATCTTGCGGTCTATCTCCTCATAGATAAACTCATCATCGAAACCTATCTTTGCCGCATCCTTCCGGTCGTTAGCATAATAGATACGGTCGAGATGTGCCCAGTAGATGGCACCCAGGCACATCGGACAAGGCTCACAGGAGGTATAGATTTCGCAACCCTCCAGATTGAAGGTCTTCAGTTTGCGGGTAGCCTGCCGGATGCAGTTCACTTCGGCATGAGCCGTAGGGTCGAGGTCGATGGTTACACTGTTGGAAGCCTCAGCGATGATGATACCGTCCTTGG
>CAVBFV010000115.1:0-9040 GCA_963594575.1 Lachnospiraceae bacterium
TACCCATACCGGGCGCTGAAATATACTGAGTGTATTTGTTTCTTTCTTTTCCATTTATATTTATTGTAGGAGTATTGAAGGGTTATTTTACCTCTTCAAATTCCCAGTCTTCTACTGTTCTGGTTTGAGTACTGAAGCTGATACCTATTTTATATATTTTTCTTTCATCTGCGGAGTAAGGAATCATATAACCTTTCTCGTTTATTTGAGCCAAAGCCTCTTGGGCAGGTTTGTTGATCTTTATCTCAAAGACAAAGATTGCTGTAGGAGCAAACATTACAGCATCAGCTCTTCCCCTGCAACTTTTTACTTGTGTATAGGTTGCCACATTCATCATTGAAAGAACGATGTAGAGAATAGTCTCATAATAATATTCGCTCTTTTGCATATTCTCCAATACGCTCTTTCCTCCCTCTGGGTATGGAATAGAAGCAAAGTAAGCCTTCATCTGCTCCATAGCCTGGTCTATGTTACCCGTCAGCAGGTCACGATAGAAGAGCGCTGCAAAACCTAAGGACTGGCTATCGCTCTTGCCGGAATAGATGGGAAGGAGATTCTCCATTAATCCTGCCCTTACCTCTTTGTTTGGAATGCCTAGATAATACCCATTGCTCAGCGGGTCATACTTTTTGATGGTAAGATAGCCGCTTTGGTAGAGCAAAGGCAAGGCATCGCTCATCTTCTCCGTAGGACGGTCGAAGGATGAGGAAAAGGCAAACATATCGTCAAGTGTTGTGACATCTGTATGGAAATGTTGCATCTGATGAATCAGGTAGGTTGATGTCCCCGAAGCATACCAGTAGTTGTCGATGAATCCTGCCGCAAAACTTCTCATGAGACTGTATGGATTGAAGATATCTTCACCTTCCCGGCTGAAGTGGTAACCATCATAGTTTTCTCTTAGCAATTCTCTCATTCTTTCGAATGATACATGATTTTTGCTAGCCAGCAAAGCAATATCTTCTTTCAGAATGGTGTCCAGTTCATCCTTGGTGATGCCGCAGATGGTAGAAAACTCCGGATCCATACTGATGTTGGTAAGATTATTGATGGTGCTGAAGATGCTGAGTTGAGAGAATTTTGTGATTCCCGTGATAAAGGCAAAATGAATATGCGAACTGTTGGCTTTAATAGGCGCATAAAACTCCTGCATGATAGTTCTTACAGCTTCCAGTTTGGTCTCATCATGCAACACATCAAGTAGAGGAGCATCGTATTCGTCAATAATGATAACGACTTTTCTGCCGGTCATCGATTCTGCCTGTTCTATGAGCTGGGTTAATCTGTTGCCGGCACTTTTCCTCATATCTTCTATTCCGAATTGCTTTTCGAACCTGCGTAATTGCATGTCGAATTTTTCAGGAAAGAGAGATAAATCGCAGTTCTTGAAGGTTGACAGATCGAAATGGAGTACAGGATATTCTATCCATTCTTTTTCCAAAGTTTCGATAGCGAGTCCTTTGAAAAGATCTTTCTTTCCTTCAAAGTAAGAGCGCAGCGTACTGCTTAGCAGGGACTTACCAAAACGGCGTGGACGGCTAAGAAACACATATTTGTATTTCTTTGCCATATTGTAAATGAGGGCGGTTTTATCTACATAGATCATACCTTCCTCTATGATGTCGTTGAAGGTTTGCACCCCAACGGGATAGATTCTTTCCTTTGCCATAATCTTCGAAGTTTATATTTCCACCGCAAATTTACAATTATTATTTGATATATGCAAATAATCAAGTGCAATATTTGAAACAGCAAAATAAATATCCTCCTTATCTTTTCTTTTTTAGGATAAAATGAGTACTTTTGCAAAAAAAAGTTGGATTCATAGGTTAGCATTTTCTCTACTCGAGGGTAATAGCTAGTAAAAATCGTGATGGAAAAGAAAGAAATATCAACACTGTTCAGGCAGTATTACGGGCGGATGTATGGGATGGCTGTCAGCATCCTCTACGATGAGCAAGAGAGCAAGGATGTGGTTAGCGATATCTTTGAACGATTGCTCGAATCCGATACCGTATTGTTGCCAGATACCGTCGAGCACTATCTGCTAACGAGTGTTCGAAACAGTTGCCTCAAGCGCATTTCACAAAAAACGAACCGGCAGCGTATCGTTATGCTTTATGCCAGCGAACAACAGATGGCTGTATCTCCAGAAGAAGATGAACTCCGGTTGGAGCAGATGCTGCATTTTGCCAAGACCCATCTCACCCCACAACAGCAGTGCATTTTCAAGATGCGATTCCTGGGAGGGATGAAGTATGGAGAGATAGGAGAGGAACTGGGTATCAGCCGAGTGGCAGTCTGGAAACATCTTTCCAGCATTACGAAGATGATTAAAGAACAATTTAAAGATTCAGAGTTATGACCAACAAGAGTAATGACGATCAGTTAGTTCTGCTGAAGCGGGCTTTTGCTTATGAGAAGGCGAAAGATTCTGTGGATGTGGATGAAGCTTGGAAGGAGTTTGAGACAAAACTTGCTGATACTGATTCCAAGCAAGGGGATGAGGCTTTGGATATTTCCGAAAAAGCGTATCATCCGACAGGGCAATCTTCCTGGTTGAAGATAGCAGCCGCCTTTGTGGGATTGCTGATGCTTTCGGGCATTTCGTATGCGGCTTATCATATTGTGAACCGTGCAGAAAAGAACGAGACGGCTTTGGTGACAGATAGCGTGAAGACACCGCAAAAACAGAAGGCAAAGGTTGCGGTAGATGACGCTTGGCTGAAGATAGAACCAACCCAAAAAGCCCCTGTTGTCTTTGAGGATATTGAGTTGTCTGGTATCTTGGAGTATATTGCCGACAAGATGCAGGTAAAGGTGGAGTACCGCAACCAGGCAGCAGCACATATCCGTTTTTATCTGCAATGGGATAGCAAGGATTCCCTGCAGGATATCATCGACAAGATTAATCACTTTGATAAGGTACATCTTTCCTTTGATGAGGCTAATCAGATGTTGATTGTAGAGTAAATACGCATGATTTGTTCCTATCCGACAGGAACTGTGAAAAAGAGAGAAACTATGAAGAGAATCATATTTATGATATTTCTGTGCATGGCGCTTATGGCAGGCTATGCACAACGCTTGTCGCATACTTTCGACAAGGCTTCGTTCAGTAAGGTCTTGGTCTGGCTAGATAAGGCTCAAACCCAATATAAAATCAATTTTATCTACGATGAGTTGGAGGATTTCACCGTCAGTACTTCTTTCAAGAACAAGGATGTCCGTGATATCGTAACCCAGGTAATTGGCTTTTATCCCATCCGTGCCACCTTCGACAAGGATGAGATTTATTTCGAGTGTGTCCAGAAGGAACCCCAGAAGCTGATAGGAAGGGTGTTGGATGATAAGGGGGCACCGATGGAATTTGTCAACATCGCTCTTCTGGATGTCAGGGATTCCAGCTATGTGAATGGGGGTGTGAGCAATCTTTCTGGCGACTTCGTGATTCCTGTTCATCAGAAGCAGGTCATCGTCCGTTTCTCCTATGTTGGCTACAAGACCCAGTATAAACGGGTGAATGTGGGCAAGATGGGCAGTATCCGGTTGTTCCGTGATGCCTATACATTAAATAAGGTGGTGGTGAAAGCCTACAAGCCTTTGTTTCAACGCAAGGAAGACAAGACCGTTTTCAATGTGAGTGAACTGAAGAATATCGGGGCTATGAATGCCACGGATGTGTTGAAGTATGCTCCAAAGGTGATGGTGCAGGATGATGCTTCCGGAGGAGTGAATATCAAGGTGAATAATACAGAGGCAACCATTTTCGTAAATGACAGAAAACTGGCAGGAACGGAACTGAAGTCTTTCCTTTCAAGCATCAAGGCTGATGATATCCAAAGCATTGAGATACAAGATACGCATGGTGCTGAGCATGATGCCGACATTAAGGGTGGCATTGTTCATATCAGGACAAGGATTCGGGCTGGTTTTAATGGAAGTATCACGGGATATGTGGGAAATCTAAGCCCAGAATCGAGTAAGTTTTATTCCTATTATCCATTGTTGAATTTTAATTTGGGAACGGAGCGTTGGAATGTTTATGCCTCTACTTATTATATCTGGGCAAGAAATGCCCTATATGGTGAGACGCAACATCATTTTATGGAGACAGATACCCATCATCTTGTTGCTCAAACGTATGATATTAGGCAAAAGTTATATTTCTATCGTGTGGGTAGTATCTATGCCATTGATAAGAAGCATCATCATCTCTTTGGCGCTGAGCTGAATGGAAATGTCAATAATGGGCATGCTGTTAGCGCAGGTGGTTACTGTAAGTTTACTGATGCCAATAAGATGACGTATCAAGGTGTTTCTGATATGAACGACCATAATAAAACGGATTATCTGAATGCGGTGCTTTCTTACAATTGGAAAATAGATGAGAAAGACAGTTATCTAAAGGTATTAGGCAACTATAATTATAAGCATGCCAATAAGGGCAATAGTTTCGTGGCATCTTATGAAGATTATGAGCCTTTGCATACGGATGAGTATAATCAATCAACCTCTAATGCCAATACAGGAAGTTTGCAGACGGATTTCCGTTATAATTTCCCTAGCAGTTTGGCGCTTCGCTTAGGTTCTAAATATGAGAATAATATCAGAACCACAGGATTGAACATCAGGAACAATCTCGTGGAGGGAGATTTGACTTCAAGCGATTGGAAGTATCAGGAACAGGTTGCGGCTGCTTATCTCGGGTTGTCGAAGAACTTTGGAGAGAAGGTGTTTGCTTATCTGAGTATGCGAATGGAGAATACTTGGCAGAAGGGTATCAATCGCTTGACTGATAAAACAGAGGTGGATAAGCGATATACCAACTGTTTTCCTTATGCATACCTGTCTTATAAGTTCAATGACAAGAGCAGTATGAGTCTTACATATTGCAGCAGTATCAACCGTCCTTCGTTTAGTGATCTTACCAATAACAAGGAACGTATTTCTGCCGTTCTTTATACAACTGGCAATCCGAATGTGCAGCCATCTATCAGTAACTCCCTTATATGGGAGTTGACGCATGGTAACCATTCTCTGTCTTTCTCGTATAAGCATAGGAAAGATGTGATAGCTGAGTATTTTGAGACGATTGGTGACAAGACTTATCGTGATATAACCAATTTTGGCTCAGAGACCATCGTGGGGGCTTATTATGCTTTCAATGGGAAAATCTTGCCTTGGTGGAATCTCAATGTGGGGTTGGCTGGCTATTATGACGATATTCCAAAGAGTTATAATGTAAAGCACATTTGGGTGGTAAAAGGCAATTGCGTCAATTACTTCACCTTCAAGAAGATTGGTAGTATTTCTGTGGAGGGAAAATATTCTACGAGCACGATATATGCAAACTATAAAAGTCATCCTCTTGGCTACGTGTGTTTAGGGTATAATCGAACATTCTTGAAGGATGCCTTGTCGCTGGGTTTCAGCGTATTTGATGTCTTCCATACTTTTCGTCAGAAAGGCTATCAGCTCAATCCTGTCCTCGACTATGAATTCTATCAGAAGGCATACTCCCGTTATAGCCTGACATTGACTTATAGCTTCCACAATAAGTATAAGGCTCGTAAAGGTCAGATTCAGAATGATAACTCTATTATCAATCGACTATAAAAAATGGGGAATCTGTTTTTGCAGGTTCCCCTTTTTCCTCTTTATCAATTTCTTGTTTTTCTACCTTTCAATTTCTTCTACAAGTCCCCCAGATGCCTTTCTATAGGAATGCCACGGTTCTTGTCCTTGTCATCCTTGTTGATGTCTATCCAGTTGCGCAGGGTATCCATGGCGATGCGGGTGGCATGGCGGAGATGATCGCCATCCTTCAGTCTGCCCACGATGATGCTGGAGAAGATGTCGCCGGTGCCTGGGAACTGAACGGGGATTTCTTCGTAGGGCAGGAGGAAATACTCTTCTGTAAGATGATTGAAACCTACCACGGCATGCTGACCCTCTACGATGCACGAGGTGATGAGCACGGAGTGGGAACCGATGGCTCTCAGTTTATCTACCAGATCATAGGCAGCTTCTTCCGTGATTCCCTCTTCCTTATATTCCGAATCCGTCAGCAGACAAGCCTCGGTATAGTTGGGAAAACAGAGATGCGATACGCTCAGCATCTCCTTCATGCATCTCACGGTACTCTCACTGGCTCCACCATAGAGCTTGCCGTAATCGCCCATCACGGGATCCACATAGATGTCGGTGCCCAGCGCTGCCTGTTCTCTGCAATAGCGTGCCACCAGCTTAGCCTGACGCTCCGAAGCCATGAAACCCGTGGTGATGGCATCGAAGTGAATGCCCAGTTCGTTCCACTTCTGCAAGGCTTCCTCGATATACGAAGTGCATTCCAGAATGGCGTACTTGCCGTATGGGAAGGTGTTGCTGATGAGTATGGTGGGCAGATTGAACACATCAAGTCCCATATAAGAAAGGATAGGCATCTGAACTGCGGCAGATACCTTTCCGTAGCCACACATATCGCTGATAATAAGGATATTACTTTTCGCTTTCATTCTTTCTTTTTTCTACTTGCTTTTCTTTCTTTTCTTTCTTTCTTATCCTGATTATCTCTTAATAGCTGGCTGTACACTTGATACCCAGTGCCTCTACACGGTCCTTGATGGCATCGAGAACTTCCTTTGGTGCCTTTTCCAGCAACTTGTCTGGTGTTTCACGGGCGATGGTATAAACCATTACCTGCTGAGGCTGGATGTCTTTCACTGCCTCCAGCCAAGGAGCTACGAAATGCTCGCTGGTATTGTCCAATCCGTCTCCTCTCAGGAACATGGTCTGGATGATGACGTGACCCTTGAACATCTTCAGATATTTGATCACATCCTTCACGTCGTAGTTAGGCTGCTGAGGACGGTCCAGCTTCTTGATGTAATCCATATCCACGGTATCCAGTTTCAGAATGTTGTTATCCACGAGCATCAGCGCCTCTCTCACTTCCTCCTTATATATATAGGTGGCGTTGCTGAGCACGGATACCTGTGCTCCCGGGAAATATTTCTTGCAGAGTTCCATCGTATCTTCCACGATGCCCTTGAAGTCAGGGTGTCCCGTTGGTTCACCGTTTCCGGCGAAGGTAATGTCATCCAGAGGCTGGTTGTTGTCGTGACGCTCCTTCAAAACCTTCTCCAATCCTTCTCTTACCTCCTCGCGGGTAGGGCGCTTCTTTTTAGGACGGAAGTCGGCGTTGAATCCGCATTCGCAATAAACGCAGTCGAATGAACAGACCTTGCCATCAGATGGCATGAGGTTGATGCCCAGTGAAACTCCCAGACGGCGGGAGTTTACCGGACCGAATATCGGTGATGGATAAATAATCGTTGACATAATCTTATTCTCCTTTATCTAATCTATTCTTTAATCTTTTCTTGGTAATACCTATTTATACCAATCTTATTTACTTGTTCGTAATTTGGTGGGCAAAAGTACTAAAAAATGTTGGAATGAACAAATAAATCAACTGAAAATCGATTTATCCTTACCATTTGTCTTCTATCTCCGATAGATTGTGTACTTTTGCATTCAAATTCGGGGAGATTCTTGGTGATTTTGATTCGGATTTAAAGAAAAAAACAAAATAGTTGATGTTTTGCTTAGTTTTTCGCTTGGCTCAACTGTATAGATAGTATATGAACAGAAAAAAGGACATAGAACAGTTATTCCGTCAGCATTACGCGAAGATGTACAATCTGGCCAGATGCATTCTTTCGGATGATGACGAGAGCAAGGATGTGGTGAGCGAAGTATTCGCCCAGATTCTTGCCGATGATGTGGTTCTGGTGCCTGGGAGTGAGGATGGTTACTTGATGCGGAGCGTACGCAACCGCTGTCTCAACCTGATAGCTCATAAGAGCGTGAAGGAAAGGGTGGCGAAGCTGCTGCTGGATGATGCCGACGTGATTCTCTCGGAAGAGACCGATGAACGGCTCGACCGGCTGATGCTTCTCATCGAAGACCTGGAACCGCCTATCCGGCAACTCATTTTCCGTCTGCGCTATCTTCAGGAGAAATCTTATCAGGAGGTGGCTGATGAAGTGGGAGTGAGCAAGGTGACGGTATTCAACCATCTTTCGAAGGCGATGGACTGGATTAAGGAACAATTTAAATGAGCAAGACAATGACAAACATGAGTAAAGACGAAAAGCGGATGATGCTCTTTGACATGCAGGAGCATCCCGAGAAATATACCGACGAGCAGGTGGAGCGCCTGCTTGACGATGAGGAAGTGAAGGAGTTCTTCCATGAACTGGCGATGGCGAGAATGGCTGGCAAGAAAGCCAATCCGAAGAATGTGGATGTGGATGAGGCTTGGAAGGAGTTTGTTCAGGCACATCACGAGGGTAAGTTGGCGATAGATGCCGGCAAATCCAAGAGCGTTTATCGCAACCGGATGAAGATTGCTGCATCCATCGTCGGCATCATCTTCCTTTCGGGTGTAGCCTTGGCTGCGATTCACAATGGCTGGTTGGGATTCCCGGCTTCTGATCAGACAGCGGATAACAAGGCTGCGACAAAACAGCTGGCAACAACCCAGGCGTTGCCGAATGACAGTCTTCGTGCTGCAACAGTAGAGAACAAGGATTCGCTTGATATGAAGCCGGTGGTGTTTGATGATGCTGAATTGGGAACCATCCTGGCTCAGTTATCCGGTTTCTATCATGTCAAGGTGGAGTATGTGGATGCCGGTGCCCAGCACATCCGTCTCTTCTTCAACTGGAACAAGACGAAGACTTTGGAGCAGAACCTTGAGATTTTGAATGCTTTCGACCGCATACAGATAGAGTATATTGACGGCACATTGGTGGTGAAATAAGATAGGAGGATAAGTTTATGAGAGATTTTTGGAAACCAATGCCCGTTAGCGGCAAGCTTATCAGAGAGCTTCTTCTTCTCTTCCTGCTGTTTTGGGTTCAGCAGTCTTATGCCCAGCGCATCACCCGACAATATAATAATGTGTCGTTCTCTGCGGCGTTGAAGGATTTGAACGCCCGCCAGCATAAGTACACCATCAACTTCGTGTATG
>CAVBFV010000116.1:0-8975 GCA_963594575.1 Lachnospiraceae bacterium
CTCACGACAACCAATCTTTTATTAACCTTAATAATCTAATACCATGAAAAACACGATGCAAAGGTACAAATAATCTTGTAACCTGCAATAGTTTATAGCAAAAAACTTCAAGGATTTAACTCTCCTTAAAAGTTTTACCATCCCAATTAAACTTTCTTTGCACTTTTATTGCATTTACAGCCTTCTTATCATCAGCAGACAGGAAAGGTAAAGCCAAGCGCACTACGAGGCTGTTTTCGTGTTGCAGAAGCAAAGCACTCACGATTTTGAGTTCAATTTTCCCCTTGAGTTCATCAAACCGAGCCTCACTCATCGTATCGGGTTTAGCTACAAGCGAAGAAGCCAGTTCCTGCAATGATTTTCCATCGAAAATTCTGCTGGCATCCTGCTCTTGCCAATCCTGATTATAGAGATAGAGTTCGCTCTCCTTCTCTACTCCGGCAAAAGTCTTCACCACGCAAAGCAGCGAATCGCCATCAGCCGATGGCAGTTTCTTCATCTGCAAAGTAGTGCTCTTACTCGTTCTCAACTGGGCGAAATCGGCAGTCAGCGTATCCATCACACTCATTTCGCCTAAAAGATTCTTCACTTCCGCCTTCACTCCCATCTCCTGCAGTTCAGCAAATTCCAGCCGCAGGTTGTGGTTGAGATAAGGCACAACAGAATCAGGCATCGAAACCAGCAAGTCTTTCATCGACTTGGCTTCCATGCCCATACTTGCCATCATCAGGCAAGCACATAATATATATTTTATCTTCTTCATTACTATAATTCCTTCGACCATTTCTTTCCCCAAGGAGTAAAGAGCCATATCAAAAATGCTGTTGCAGGAACCAAGCATATTGCAAAAGTTAAAGCCAATGTATTCATACTCTTAACGTTTAGAAATTACATAACCAATAATTGATAAGACTGCAGACAACACTACGCCCAACAAAATGGCACTTATGGTGCCGCTTTCATTAGTCTCAACTATACCAAATAATGCAGCCAACCCACCTAAAACCATAATAGTATAAGTGGATTTACTCATATCAAAGAAATACTTTACTACTGTTTCTTTGGTAAATTTTTCCTTCTCTCTATCTTCTCTTGCAGTCATATTTCTCTATTTTCCGACAAAATTACGGAAAATAAATGTAACTTGCAAATGATTTGCTCATTTTCTTTCGAAATTTAACCTAAAAAAAGACGAAAAAGAGGAAAGCGCTTCATTACAAAACACTTTCCTCTAATTATCTAATCATTAATCGTACAATATTCTTTCAGAAGAGATTTACTCCTCAACAGCAGCCTGCGCCGCAGCAAGTCTGGCGATTGGCACGCGGAATGGAGAGCAAGATGCGTAGTTCATGCCAACCTTAGCACAGAACTTAACAGATGATGGCTCACCACCATGCTCACCGCAGATACCTGTGCGCAGGTTAGGACGGGTAGCACGACCATTCTCTACTGCCATCTTGATGAGCTGACCAACACCCTCCTGGTCGAGAACCTGGAATGGGTCAACCTTCAAGATCTTCTTCTCCATGTATGCAGGGAGGAATGAAGCGATGTCGTCACGAGAGTAACCGAAGGTCATCTGTGTCAAGTCGTTAGTACCGAATGAGAAGTACTGAGCCTCCTCTGCAATCTGACCTGCTGTAAGGGCAGCACGAGGAATCTCAATCATGGTACCAATCTCGAACTCAACCTCTACGCCGTACTCGATGAATACTTCCTTAGAAGTAGCGAGGATGATAGCCTTCTGCTGCTTGAGCTCCTGAACGGTACCGATGAGCGGAACCATGATTTCAGGGCATGGGTTGTAACCTTCCTTCTTCAACTCGCAAGCTGCACCGAGGATGGCACGGGTCTGCATAGCTGTAATCTCAGGGAATGTGATACCGAGACGGCAACCACGATGACCGAGCATTGGGTTGTTCTCTGCCAGAGAGTTTACACGCTTCTTGATTTCCTCTACGCTTACGCCCATCTCCTTAGCCATGGTCTCCTGACCAGCCAAATCGTGAGGTACGAACTCGTGGAGAGGTGGGTCGAGCAAGCGGATGTTCACGTGGCAGCCATCCATAGCCTTCAGGATTCCGTAGAAGTCAGCCTTCTGATATGGGAGGAGCTTGGCAAGTGCCTTCTCACGACCCTCAACAGAGTCTGCCAGAATCATCTCACGCATAGCAACGATCTTCTGATCATCGAAGAACATGTGCTCTGTACGTGTCAGACCGATACCCTTTGCACCGAATGCACGGGCTACCTCAGCATCATGTGGAGTATCCGCATTGGTACGGATTTCCATCTTTGTATATTTGTCGCAGAGATCCATCAACTCCTTGAAGTCGCCTGAAAGTTCTGCAGCCTTTGTCTCAATCTGTCCTGCGTAAACCTGACCGGTAGAACCGTTCAGAGAGATGTAATCACCCTCCTTGTAAACTACGCCCTCAATCTCTACAGTCTTAGTCTTGTAGTCTACATTGATAGAGCCGGCACCTGATACACAGCACTTACCCATACCACGGGCTACAACGGCAGCGTGAGAAGTCATACCACCACGAGCGGTAAGGATACCCTCGGCAGCAGACATACCAGCGAGGTCTTCAGGAGATGTTTCGATACGAACCATGATGACCTTCTTGCCGTCCTCATGCCATTCCTGAGCATCGTCAGCATGGAATACGATCTGACCGCAGGCAGCACCTGGAGATGCAGGGAGACCCTGAGTGATGACCTTAGCCTTAGAGAGCGCCAACTTATCGAATACAGGATGCAAGAGCTCATCGAGCTTCTGTGGCTCACAACGGAGGATAGCAGTCTTCTCGTCAATCATCCCCTCGTGGAGGAGATCCATGGCAATCTTCACCATAGCTGTACCTGTACGCTTACCGTTACGGGTCTGGAGGAACCAGAGTTTGCCTTCCTGTACGGTGAACTCCATATCCTGCATATCGTGATAGTGATGTTCCAGCTTATCCTGCAGCGCATCGAGTTCCTTATAAAGCTCAGGCATAGCCTCTTCCATAGAAGGATACTTAGCTACGCGCTCCTCCTCAGAGATACCTGCACGCTCAGCCCAACGCTGGGAACCGATCTTTGTAATCTGCTGTGGAGTACGGATACCGGCTACCACGTCCTCACCCTGTGCGTTGATAAGATACTCACCGTTGAAGAGATTCTCACCATTACCAGCGTCACGTGAGAAGCAAACACCTGTAGCAGATGTATCGCCCATGTTACCGAATACCATCGCCATGACAGATACGGCAGTACCCCACTCATCAGGAATACCTTCCATCTTGCGGTAGAGGATAGCACGCTCGTTCATCCAAGAACGGAACACAGCGCAGATAGCACCCCAGAGCTGATCGATTGGGTTGGTAGGGAAATCCTGACCGGTCTGCTCCTTGATGGCAGCCTTGAAGAGTTCAACGAGCTTCTTGAGCGACTCAACAGAGAGGTCCTTGTCAAGTGTAACGCCCTGCTCTTCCTTCACCTTTTCGATGATAGCCTCGAATGGGTCAATATCTTCCTTGTTTACAGGCTTAAGGCCCATAACGACGTCACCGTACATCTGTACGAAACGGCGATAAGAATCGTATACGAAATGAGGATTACCGGTCTTCTTGACCAATCCCTCAGCTACTTCGTCATTCAAACCGAGATTGAGGATGGTATCCATCATACCAGGCATAGATGCACGTGCACCAGAGCGTACTGATACGAGGAGCGGATTCTCTACAGA
This sequence comes from Lachnospiraceae bacterium, assembly GCA_963594575.1. Taxonomy (GTDB): domain Bacteria; phylum Bacteroidota; class Bacteroidia; order Bacteroidales; family Bacteroidaceae; genus Prevotella. The sequence goes on from CAVBFV010000116.1 coordinate 3,737, forward strand.
ACCGAACTTGCTGTTCATCAAAGCCTCAGTATGAGCCACAGCAGCCATCACTTCGTCCTGGAGAAGTTCTTTGATTTTTTCCTCACCCACTTCATAATATTCATTACAAGTGTCTGTAGTAATGGTGAAACCTGGAGGAACAGGTACACCAATCAGGTTCATTTCGGCAAGGTTTGCGCCTTTACCACCAAGTACTTCTCGCATTTGGGCATTGCCTTCTGCTTTTCCGTTTCCGAATGTATAAACTCTTTTTTCGTTCATAATTGTTATAGGTATAATATTTTATTCCGTTTAACGTTGTTAATTATTAATTGTAATGCAAAGATACGATTTTTATTTGATACTACCAAACTTTTACACGCTTTTTTGCTATCTCGAGATTACATTTTATACTGTTGACGCACACACGGGCAGAAATTTAACAATCCAGAATCCTATAGGAAGAAATGTGACGAATTTGAAAGTGCACTTCTCGAGATTTCGGACTGTATTACGATGCCTTTTACCCCCTGCCGATGCCCCCGAAACTGCGTCCCGACGTAGCGATGGCTACGTCCCGACGCAGAGCCAGACACGTCGCGACGTAGCAACGGCTGCGTCGCGACGTAATTTCACCCCTGTCGTGTGGCAACAAGGCATCCCCAGAATATAAAAGGTCAAAAGGTCAACTGGTCAACTGTCACTTTTTACCTTTATGCAACTATCACACCCCAAGCTAATGAGAAAATTATTACTAATTAATATAAAACATATAATAATGTACGCGCGCGTGTACTAATATATTTCATAATAATATATACCCTCTATATAGCCATGAGAAGAAATCCATCCACACCTGCCAACAACATAAAAGTGACAGTTGACCAGTTGACCTTTTGACTTTTTGACTTTCTGGCAATCCTTTTACTTTTTTACCCTTTTACTTTTTTACCTTTACTCGCAAATAATTCGGGACAACTCTTGCATTTCTCATAAAATTGCAGTATCTTTGCACCCATAAAAAATACAAAACATTATTATGGCAAGAAAACGTAAACCATTACCTCTGTTAGAGAACATCACCATCGAGGCAGTAGCAGCCGAGGGTAAGTGCATCACACGAGTAGACGACCAGGTCGTCTTCGTACCATTCTGTGTGCCAGGCGATGTTGTCGACTTGCAGGTAGTAAAGAAGAAACATAAGTACTGCGAAGCCAAGGTGGTTCGCTTCATCAAGAAGAGCGAGGTGCGCCAGGAGCCTATGTGCGAGCACTTCGGCATCTGCGGCGGATGCAAATGGCAGAACCTGCCTTACGAGGAGCAGATCAAGGCTAAGCAGAAGCAGGTGGAAGACCAGCTCACACGCATCGGAAAGATTGAACTCCCTGAGTTCCGCCCTATCATGGGTAGCGTGAAGACCCAGGAGTACCGCAACAAGATTGAGTTCGGATGCAGCAACAAGCGATGGTTCACCGCCGAGGAACTGGCTCAGCTCCCACAGAAAGAGGATGACACCGTATCTTCACTCAAGGAGCGCCACGCACAGAACGCCATCGGTTTCCATATCACCGGAGCCTTCGACAAGATTTATCCTATCAAGAAGTGCTGGCTGATGGATGACCTCTGCAACGAAATCCGCAACTTCGTCTTCGAATATGCTGATTCTCATGACTATACCTTCTACGATCTCCGTGAGCAGCATGGTTTGCTCCGCAACATGATGATCCGTAATTCGAACACCGGAGAGTGGATGCTCGTCTTCCAGTTCCATTACGATGAGGAGGGCGATGAGCAGAGAGCATTGGAGCTGATGCAGCAGGTGGCAGATAAGTTCCCTCAGATTACATCACTCATGTACGTGGATAACCAGAAGGGCAACGACACCATCAACGACCTGGAGCTCAGCCTCTTCAAGGGCAACGACCATATCTTCGAACTGATGGAAGACCTGAAGTTCAAGGTAGGTCCTAAGAGTTTCTACCAGACCAATACCGAGCAGGCTTACCACCTCTACTGCGTGGCCCGCGAGTTTGCCAACCTTACCGGAGACGAGCTGGTTTACGACCTCTACACCGGAACCGGAACCATCGCCAACTTCGTGGCTCACAAGGCAAAGAAGGTAATCGGTATCGAATACGTGCCAGAGGCTATCGAGGATGCGAAGGTAAATTCTCAGGTGAACAACATCGAGAACACCCTCTTCTATGCAGGCGATATGAAGGATATCCTGACCAACGATTTCATCGCGCAGCATGGTCGTCCTGATGTCATCATCACCGACCCTCCACGTGCCGGAATGCACCCAGACGTAATAAACGTGATTCTGAATGCAGCGCCAAAGCGCATCGTATACGTAAGCTGCAACCCAGCTACCCAGGCACGCGACCTGCAGCTGATGGACGCCCAGTATAAGGTAGCAGCCGTACAGCCGGTGGATATGTTCCCTCATACCCCTCACGTAGAGAACGTGGTACTGCTCGAAAAGAGATAAACCTAGAAATCAAAATAGAAACAAGATGAAAAAGAGTATCATCCTGGAGCTCATGGCTGTAGCTTCACTCTCAGCCAGTGCCCAGCAGAAGCAGACCATCGAAATACCATCATGGTTGAGCAACGTGAAATTGTCGGGTTATGGAATGACCCAGTATCAGTACAGCGGACAGAAAGATGCTGAATCCAACTCATTCAACATCCGTATGGCGCGTCTCTCTCTCGAAGGTCGCATAGCAGGCGACTTCTACTGGAAGACTCAGATTCAGTTCAACGGCAACACCTCTACCCTCGGTTCCAGTCCGAGAATGGTGGATCTGTTTGCAGAATGGCAGAAATATGAATACTTCAAGGTGAAGATCGGTCAGTTTAAAAACCCATTCACCTTTGAGAATCCGATGCACCCTATCGACCAGGGTTTCATGGGATATTCACAGAACGTGAGCAAGCTGGCTGGTTTCAGCGACCGTACCGGAGAACACGCATCCAACGGCCGTGACATCGGTCTTCAGTTCCAGGGTGATTTCCTCAAGAATGCCAATGGCAGAAACCTGCTGCACTATCAAGTGGGTGTATTCAACGGACAGGGAACCAACACCAAGGACGTTGATAATCAGAAGAACATCATCGGAGGTGTATGGGTAATGCCAGTAAGCGGCATGCGCATCGGTGCCTTCGGATGGACCGGTTCTTATGCAAGAAAGGGAACATGGACCGACGAGCATGATGCCTCCTATACTGCCGACATTCAGGAACGCTCTGGCGTTCGCAAGCTCAGCCAAAACCGCTATGCCTTCTCATTCGAATACAAGCAGGATGGCTGGACCGTTCGCTCCGAATATATCCACTCCACAGGAAAGGCATTCGCAAAGAGCATCAACAACTTCAATGATGCAGATGCCAAGAATTGCAACCTGAACGAGAAGATTGGCGACAAGGCACAGGGTGTTTACGGATTGGTTATCGCTCCATTGGCTCAGCTGCCAAAGAACAGCCGAATCGACGTGAAGGCACGTTACGACATGTATCAGCCTAACGGCAAGAGCAACATGCAGAGAACCCAGTATGAGGCAGGTTTGAACTTCCACATCGGCAAGCGAATCTCTATCCTCACCGAGTATGCGCTCATCAACGACAAGACACTCGCAAAGCATAATTACTCCATGGCAGATGCCGAGGTTTGCTTCAGATTCTAACAGATACAACAAAGGCTCGCTCCTCAACAGGAACGAGCCTTTATTGTGTTTACTGTCAACACCTTATCTTAGAACGAATAAGAGAATCCTACCGACATGAATTCCTTAAACTGCCAATAGCTATCATCATCCTTGCGCTTCACACCATCGTCGAAACGCGGATAGAGGAAGATGTTGGTAGAAATATAGCGGTTAAACTGGAAGGTAATGGTGTTTTCCCACTCTATTTCAGCACGCTTGTAAGTGGTGTATCCCCAGAGACGGGTCTTCCACTTGATATTATCCGCTATCTGCCACGACAGGTCGAAGGTACACTCAGAACCGTAATCGGTCATGCCATGCTTCCCCTCATCCAGTCCGTACCGCGTAGCCAGCGACGCTCTGCCCACATACTTCCAGTTGAAAGCCAGAGGAGCCAGATGGGCACTACCCTTCAGGCGGTGATTGAACCAGTCTACATTATAATCCATACCGACAGAGAGGTTCAGATTGAATGGCGAGAAGAAATCGGAATAAACCGTCTTATCGTTACTCTTGTAACCATGAGTAAACTGAGTCTGACCAATCAGCTGAATGGTATAATACCACTTCTTGGAAGCCTGCAGACCGAGCTTTCCGGTGTATCGTATCATATCATCGCTCGTTTTCAGCGTATGAACCGTATCACCCTTCGAAGTCTGATAACCCAGACGCATCTCCACTTTATTATCCCATTTCACCTTCTGCTTGTTATTGTAGTTGGCAAACATCGTCACTCTTCCGAGCACCGAATAATTACTCTCACCACCCTTATACCAGTTGTCAGAAACATAATTTTGCAGGAACTGGAGATAATAATCGCCACCTATGGTCCAGAAGTTAGGACGGGTGATGATGATGTCCATCGGAGCCGCATCCACCTCAATCGCCTTCGGAGCCACCTGCTCTACGATGTCCGGATGATTCTTCTTCGGTTTGCTCTGCGCAGCCAGCGGTGCTCCCACCTCCTTGAGATGAGTCTCTGTATCGCGCACCAGGTCGGGACGCGTGAGATAAACCTCCATCAGAGTCTGATCGAGCATCGTTCCGAGCGAATCCTTCACCCCATCCTGAGGTTTGAGTCGCAACATGCGTGCTGCCGGACCATGATAGAACGTGAGCGGCGTGAAGAGCTGAGCATATCTGCTGTCCTTCGAATCCATCTTCATGGAATCGATGCGCTGACGGCACTTCAAGAGCGAATCGGCATAGATTTCAGCCAACCTGTTCTTCGATGCCTCTCCAGCCTCCACCTTCTTCAATTTGCGCTGGGCAGAAACAGGCGTCAGAGCCGAAAGGAACGCAAGAACGAGTATTCCAAATTTTATTTTCATACCTTAATTTTATAAATTTGGGCACAAAGGTAATAAATAATTCATAAATCTATGCCCTTTATTAGAAATATTTTTGCTCATTTCACAAAAATGTCGTAACTTTGCACCCAAATTATTCTAATTAAATTATAAATATCGTGGCTGAAACAAAGTACATCTTCGTAACTGGTGGTGTGGTTTCTTCTTTGGGTAAAGGAATCATATCTTCATCCATCGGTAAAC
>CAVBFV010000117.1:0-8930 GCA_963594575.1 Lachnospiraceae bacterium
AACCCTCCTTCAACTCAGTAACACCCATCTGCAACTGGCAGGTACGAACACCGGCAACACCGTCGATAATCAACTGGTGAATCACGCGGTCGTTGCTCTCCTTCAAGCTACCAGCCTTGATGTTGTTGGCATCTTTCAGAGTAACCTTCTTGGTAGGATATGTCTGATGAGCGCAAGCGCTGTTCATATAGAACTTAGCTGGCTTAGCTGCATCCTTGCTGCTAACCTCGATATTCTTGGCACCACGACCTACGTAGAGAGCCTCCTGGAAACCGAGTGTATACTTCTTGCCATCAACGATAACAGTACCCTCGCCACCGATGTTGATGATACCCAACTCGCGGTTGTCGAGCAAATTCTTCTGATCGTTTGGCTTGTCTGTATAGAGAGGAGCAATAGAAGTCAGCTTCAGAGGAGCGGTTGTTGGCTCAGCACCACCGATGAGGAAGCGGTCGAACATGGTGTATGTCCAGTTTACCTCGCCTGGAGCGAATACCTTCTCGATAGCGAACTCACCGCGAAGACGGTCTGTTGTATAGTGCTTTGCATCCATCGGATTGCTTGCATAACGAACGTTGTAGTTAGTGTAGGCATTTTCTGCCTTCACTTCATAACCACATTTTCCACACTGGCCAAAAGCCTGACTTGCTGTTAATACCATTGCTGCTAATATTAATGTTAATTTCTTCATAATTATCTTGTTTTTATTTTTTACTATTTTCTTCCTTCACGATGCGCTGGCGGTTGATAACCATCATGGCTACCGTGATGACTGCGAGAATGCCCATACCTACGTATGAAAGCTTCACACCGCGATAGATAACCCATCCGAAGAGAGAGGATGCGAAATCGAGTGCACCACCTGAGAATCCGTCAGGGATATGAGCGGCATTATCGCCTGTAGCTGCATAAACCTGGTTGGCTGCCAGCGTAAAGTCTGGTGCCATATCGGTAACGAAGTAGAGACCGATAACGAGGGTTACCAGACCGATGATAAGCGTCTTCACCACATTACCTCTTGTAAACGGCAGAATCATTGGGAAGAGGTAGAACATACCTGCCAGCGAAGCCAAAGGCAAGAACTGGTTGCCTGGCAGGAAGACTGCGATAGCCAGAATAACCGGAATCAGAATCACAGATGCTACCAGAGTAGTAGGATGACCGATAACCAGGGCAGGACTCATACCGATATGAACCTTCTTGCCGTTAAACTTGGTCTTCACCAACTCCTGTGTCTTCTCAGAAATAGGCTTCAAACCATCGATAAACAGGGATGTAATACGAGGTATCAGCTCCATCACGGCACCCATCGTTACACCCAGAAAGAGAATCTTCTTGATATCGAGCTGGGCTGCCCAACCAATCAGGGCACCTACGATAACGCCGAGTACCAGTGGCTCGCCGAGCACACCGAACTTCTTTTTCAATCCCTCTGCATCAATATCAAGCTTAGAGAAGCCCGGTATCATGTCGAAGAGCTTGTTGAAGACTATCGCGAATGGCATGAAACTCTGGCAGAATGGCTGCGGAATTGAGATACCATCCAAATCGTAATATTTCTGGAATCTGTCGGCTGTCAGGTCTGCACAAACCAGCGTGTTGATGTAGCAGACGATAGCTGCGAAATAGCCCCAGAGCAAACTCTGGCCCATCACGAAGTAAGCCACCGCACCGATAAAGGCGAAGTGCCAGTAGTTCCAGAGGTCGATATTTACGGTACGTGTTGTCTTGGTAATCAACATCAGGAAGTTGACACCCAGACAGATTGGGATAATCAATGCTCCCACTGCTGTATTGTAAGCTACAGCTGCAGCTGCAGGCCATCCCATGTCAAAAACGTTTAACTGTAGGTGGTAGATGTCAGAAATAGCCTTCAATGGGTCGTTGAAGTTGGTAGTCAGCAATGCTGTTACCACGCCCAAGCCTACGAAACCCACGCCTACGAAGAGTCCCGACTTCAGAGCCTTTCCGAATTTCATGTCAATACACAGACCGATGACCGTGAAGATGATAGGCATCATCACGCTCGCACCGAGACTGATAATATAGCTAAATACTTGTTCCATTTTTTGTTTTGTTGAATTGTTTAATTGTTAGAAAATGCACGAAAAAGAGCACCCTCTTTTGTCTTTAAATGATTTGTTGTGTGCAAAGATACACTTTTTTCTTCAATTACAATACGTTTTGAAGGAAAAAATTACGCAAAAAAAATCCTATCAGAACATTTCTGATAGGATTTCTCTATTTTTATACGTTTTTAAATGATTTTTTAGCGAATCGGTCTTCATTCTTCCCTCTTCACTTCCTAGTCCTGGAAGTAAACTCTCTTCACACGGTTGCTGATGGTGGTCAGCACCTCGTAAGGGATGGTCTCGAGGATATCGCTCAGTGTCTGGACAGGCAGATGCTCGCCGAAGATTTCTACCGAATCTCCTTCCTTGCAAGGGATGTCGGTCACGTCTATCATCGCCACATCCATACAGATGTTGCCCACATAATCTGCCTTCTGGCCGTTCACAAGACAGTAGGCATGGCGGTTACCCAGACGGCGGTTCAGTCCGTCAGCATAGCCGATAGGGATGGCTGCGATGACGCTGTCTCTGTCGAGAATGGTCTTGCGGCTGTAGCCCACACTGTCACCTGCCTTCACGTTGTGCATCTGCAGAATGGTGGTCTTCAGGGTGCTCACGCAGTTGATGGTCTTGTTGTTGCGCGAATTGATGCCATAGAGTCCGAGTCCCAGACGGCACATATCCAGCTGGCGCTCCGGGAAGTGCTCGATACCTGCCGAATTGCAGATATGGCGCAAAATCTTATGGTCGAAGGCTGCCTGCAACTGCTTGCTGCCCTTGTCGAAGAGTTCAAACTGATGAGCTGAGAAATCATCGAAGCTGTCGTCATCGCTGCCCACGAAGTGAGAGAACACAGAACGTGGGATGATGGCATTCTGGTGCTTCAGCTTGCCGATGAGTTCCTCCATATCGTTCTCCGGGTCGAAGCCCATGCGGTGCATGCCGGTATCCAGCTTGATATGGACAGGGAAACCGGTTACGCCCTCTTTCTCGGCTGCCTTGATGAGCGCATCGAGCAGACGGAAAGAGTAAACCTCAGGCTCCAGGTCGTAATCGAACATGGTCTTGAAGGCGGTCATCTCCGGATTCATGATCATGATGTTGCTGGTGATGCCGTTCTTGCGCAGCGTAACACCCTCATCGGCTACAGCCACAGCCAGATAGTCTACACGATGATCCTGCAGGGTCTTGGCTATCTCCACGGCACCTGCACCGTAGCCGTCTGCCTTGATCATGCATACCAGCTTGGTTTCAGGCTTCATAAACGCACGGTAGTAGTTCAGATTGGCTACCACGGCGTTCAGATTCACCTCCAGCGTAGTCTCGTGTACCTTCTGTACCAGCAGTTCGGTGAGCTGGTCGAAACCAAACTGGCGGGCGCCTTTCAGCAGAATCACCTCATCGCGCAGGGAAGCAAACACCTCGCTGGCGATGAATTCCTCTACATCCTGGAAGAAGAACTTCTCCGAAATCTGAATCACGTCGTGCTGCTTGCAGAGTTCAGGACCGATACCGATGAACTTCACCACGCCACGTTTGCGGGCTAAATCGCTCACCTCTTTATATAATGCCTCCGGTGCCTGACCGCTCTGGTAGATGTCGCTCAATATCAGCGTATGGCGACGGCCGCGATGGTCAGGACGGCGGTTCATGAAGTCGAGGGCGATATCGAGCGAATTGATATCACTGTTGTAGCTGTCGTTGATCAGCGTACATCCGTGCTGTCCTACCTTCACCTCCAGTCTCATTGCCACAGGTTCGAGCTGTGCCATGCGCTTGTCGATATCCTCAGCCGAAAGACCGAGTTTCGATGCCACTACGGCAGAGATGATGGCATTCTGTACAGATGCATCGTCGATGAACGGGATAGAGAAACTGTCTTCTTCACCTTTATATATATAGGTAATCACGCTCACGCTCTGCTGCTTCTCGATGTTCTTTACATAGAAAGGAGCCTCCGCATTCTTGAGCGACCAGAAGAGTTTCTCGCCTTTATAGTCAGGATATTCGGCTATCACCTTGTTGATAACCTCGTCATCGCCATCATAGATTACGGTCTCTGCGTCATGGAAGAGGATGAGTTTCTCCCGGCATTTCTCCTCCAAGGAAGAGAAGTTCTCCTGATGCGCAGCACCCAGATTGGTCAGTACGGCGATGGTTGGCTGGATGATGTCACGCAGGGCAAGCATTTCGCCAGGCATACTGATACCTGCCTCGAAAACGCCCACCTGGGTCTGCTCGTTCATCAGCCATACCGACAATGGCACACCTATCTGAGAGTTGTAGCTGCGCGGACTGCGGGTAACAAACATGCTTGGCGAGAGCAGCTGGTAGAGCCACTCCTTGACCATGGTCTTGCCGTTTGAACCCGTGATGCCTACGATAGGGATGTTAAACTCGTCACGGTGGCGCTCAGCCAGACGCTGGAGAGCCTCAAGCGTGTTTACTACCTTCAGGAAGTTGGCTCCCGGATAATCAGAAGCATAGCCCTTAGGCACATTCGTTACAACAAAGTTTTTTACACCTCTGCGATACAGCTCAGGGATGTAGTTATGACCATCATTGCGCTCCGACTTGAGCGCAAAGAACAGAGTTTCCTCTGGGAAACAAAGTGAACGACTATCGGTCAGGATAAAACCGATGTTGGTATCATTGTCTCCATAGCGACGCGCACCTATCAGTGTGGTTACCTTTTCAATAGTATATGTCATTGTCTTGTTATTTAAATATTCTTTATTTTATAAGAGATGATATTTCTCCTCAAATTGTCTTTTCTTCTCTTCCGTCCTGGCGATGAACTTCTGATGTTCCTCGCTCTCGGGATGGAAGGGCTTATGGCCGAGTGCTTCGCGGATAGACCGCCAGTCTTCCAGAAACTGCCCGGCTGCCTTGCCGAAGTAGGTTGCCCGAAACCGTTCCCAGATATATTCCACAGCCTGTTCGCTCGGGTGCAGCATATCTTCCTTGTAGAAGCGGTAGTCACGGAGTTCATCGTTTATGATCTCGTAAGCCGGGAAATAGCTCACCACCCCCGGATTCTCCTTCACCAGCTTATCGGCTGCCAGCAGGAGCGTAGCCTTCGAAAGCTGACTCCCGTGATAGCCGTATTTCGCATAGCGGATAGGGCTTACCGTGATGATTACCTTCAGAGTGCCTTCACTGCCATCAGATGCTGCGGTCTGCGATTTCAGCAGATTGATAGCCTTCTGTAGATAGCCGGCACATTCGTCCACGCTCAGTTCCCGCTCTTCGAAAAGGTGCTGCGGGCGCTTCTGGCAGTTGTCCACTATCTCGCCCGTCTCCTTCAGGATATACACATGGTTGGTACCCAGCGTAAAGACAGCCACACGGGGACGGACCTCGGAACATTTCTCTACCGTATGGAGAATGCTTGCCGGATTATACATCACCCCGAAGGGATTCACCGTAGCCCGGAAGCGGTTCTCCACAAACCGCCTACCCAGATTGTCGGCAAAGCAACTGCCCACAAAGAGCATCCGCTCTGCCGCCCCTATCTCGAAGTCGGCCTTCGGAATATCAATTTCTGTTCTAAATCGCATCATCAGAATTTTCAATCTGTTGAACTTTCGCAAGTAAGCTCCACACGCCCTGAAAGGGCAGAAGCTCCTAGCCCAGGGCAACGCCCTGGGTTATTACGGGCGCTAGCCTATCGCCCTGTAAGGGCAAAAGCTTTTAAAAAAACTCAGTCTAAGGGGATTTGCAATCCCCGCTATTCCTTCTTGCGTTTTCTTACCTCAACCACTACACCTATTATAATAAGGAGAGCTAGAACGCCATAGCCGATATAAGCCACGGTCTCGGTATTCTTGAGCGACTGAGGATGGAAATCGAGAACTACCTTATGGCTGCCAGCCTTCACGTTCAGCGCACGCAGGATATAGTTTACCCTACCCAGCTCAGCCGGCTGTCCGTCTACCGTAGCCGTCCAGCCCGGATAGTAAATCTCAGAGAATACGATCACACCGCCCTTGTTCGACTTCACCTCATAAGTCAGGTTGTTCGGCTTATACTGAATCATCTTCACTACCGAAGTATCATCCTGCTTCACGCTCTGCGCCAGCTGTTCCTTGAATTTGGCATCAGCCACAGCCACATGTCGGAGGTTCACCTTGCCCACGCCATCGATTTCCTCGTTGGCATTGTTCACATACTTCACCTCGTCTACGAACCATGCATTGCCGTAGGCATACGGATTCTGAACCGGAACGGTCTGTCCGCCCTGCAGCGGCATGATGAAGTATTTGGTGTTCAGCATGTTCAATACCGGATAGATACTGTCGCCGTTCACCTTGGTCATATCGCCGCCCGCAGCAGCTACAGCCTGCATCGTCTTCTGCATCTCAGGAGCGATGTGAGCATCAATCATCTCCTGGTAGCGACGGAGCTTGGCTGGATGATAACCGCCGATGCTCTTGTGGTAGTAAGAGGTCTCGTTCTCATTGAATGTATTCGATGCCAGATTCAGCACACGGTAGTCGAGTGCCTTGTCTCGGCAGATAATCTTGTCGGTCTCGGTCATCTGCTGCGGTGTATCGCGCTGCGCCTTGTCTACGAACATATCATCGTAGAGATAGCGCTTGTTCACCATCCACATATCTACCAGACAGAGCACAGCGATGCCGGCAATCATATATTCCTTGCCCAGCTTCTTCATCTTGAAGAGCATCAGCAGTGCCGAACCGATGAGGATGATCCAGAACGAACGCCAGCAGTCGGATGTGAAGATGCCCTTGCGGATATCCGTCAGATTGCTCATGATTGGAGAGATATACTCCTGAGGCAACTGCTGCAGCGCCTGTGTCTCCTGTACCGATACGAAATCAGGGAAGAATACGCCCGGCATGATGGCAAAGAGCAGACAGAAGCCTGCTGTCAGACCGAAACTGGCATATACATATTTTATTTTCTCTGTCAGAATCTCCGGCTCATCCACAATCTTCTTCAGCGCCATCATCGCCAGGAGCGGGATGGTGAATTCTGCGATGACCAGGATAGATGCCACCGTTCGGAACTTGGCATACATCGGCACATAATCGAGGAAGAAATTGGTAAACGGCATGAAGTTTCTACCCCAGGCGAGCAGGATGCTCAGGATGGTGGCAGCAAGCAGCGCCCACTTCATCGGACCCTTCACGATAAACAGACCGAGGATAAAGAGCATGCAGACGAAGGCGCCTACATATACCGGTCCGCTCGTTCCCGGCTGGTTGCCCCAGTACTGTCCCAGCTGCTGGTAAATCTGCACAAAGTTAGGATCAGCCTTCTCCATCGCCTGCTGGTTCTGCGCCAGCGGAACAGAAGCACCGCCCTTGGCATCCGGAATCATCAGCGTCCAGGTTTCATCGATACCGTAGCTCCACTGTGTGATATAGTCTCTATCCAGACCGCTGCTGGTCTGGTTTGCCACATTTTTCTTTACAAGTTCACTCTTTCCTCGCATGGTTTCCTGACCATACTGCCAGGTATGATAAAGGTTCGAGAGGTTGAGCGAGATACCGATGAGGGCACCCACAACGCATACCGCCGTAGCCTTTCCGAAGCGTGCGAGTTCACCTTTTCTGATGGCATCCACCAGGAAGGCAATCACCATGAAGAGGATGATAAAGAGGTAGTAATAAGTCATCTGCACGTGGTTTGCCTGCACCTCGAAAGCCGAGAAGATGGCAGTAAGGAGCAGTCCCTTGAGATACTTGCCCCGATAGGCAAGCACCACGCCCGCAATCATCGGCGGCAGATAAGCCAGCGCCCATACCTTCCAGATATGTCCGGCAGCGATGATGATAAAAAAGTAGGACGAGAATGCCCAGATAATACTTCCCAGCGCCGCCAGCGACTGTCTGAAGTCGAAGGCACGCAGCATGATATAGAAGCCCAGAAGATATACGAAAACATACCATACATAGTCTGGCAACCACAGATGATATGCCTTCACAATCTGGCTGAGCACCTGATTACTGTCATACGAAGGCGACATCTGATAGGTAGGCATACCGCCAAACACCGAGTTCGTCCATCGTGTAGTCTCTCCAGTCTGCTGCTGGAAGAGTTCCTTTTCATGTCCCAGTCCCTTTCCTGCCGCTGCATCATGTCGGAAGAGGATTCGTCCGTCCATATCGGCAGGCATAAAGTAGACGAAGGAGATGATTGCAAATGCAATAACTACCAGAATATCCAGTAGATACTTCTTCAAAAATTTCATATTTCTATATAAACGTTTATAATTTGGTGGCAAAGATAATGGAAAATTCTGACTTAGAGAAATAATCATAAAACAAAAAGGAAACTTTTAACTTTTTTATTAGAGTTGATTAGAGAATTCGTCATATCTACGGATATGATAAGCAAACATAGAACATCATTCTAAATACCTCATTCTCAATAGCGTTTTTTATTTTCGGGGGCTAAGAAAAGCCATTTTTTGTAAAAATCGGCACCTTAGAATCTTAATTTTTTGCAGAAATCGGCACCTTAGAACAAGACTTACATACAAGAAATAGGGTTTTTCCCCTATCATTTAGGGAAACGCTCGCCGCCGTTTCAGTTTTTATCCCTACCTTTGCGCCGTAAAACAAGTTTCTTCAAACAGAATATATTAATGTATAAAAGAATAAGAATTATGAAAAGACTAGCATTCATCATGATGGCATTGCTCCTGGCTCTGATGCCGGCAGCAGCACAGAATTATCGTGACAGCAGATATTACAACAAGCAGACGGGGCATCTCGACTACCGTTACAACCACAACTACGGCAGTCCATATTATGGTTTCCGCATCGGTCCTACCTTCACCTTTGTCAATTCCGACGATTCCCGACTGGATGGTGGCGACTGGCAGAC
>CAVBFV010000118.1:0-8885 GCA_963594575.1 Lachnospiraceae bacterium
CTTCTGTTCTCGATTTGGGTTTCATCAACTGGAGCAACAATATGAAGGCTGTGAACAGAGCTGAGAGCTTCGAGTTCAATGGTTTCCATGATACTGCGGTAAGAGAAAACAGCGGTCCTACTATCGACGACAAGATAGATGATTACGGCGACCAGATTACCGACTTCATCAACCTGAAGGATTTGGGCGACCAGGGCAGCCGTACTACCGCTCTGGCTGCTACGCTCAACTTCGGTGCTGAGTACAGTTTGCCAGCATACGACAAGTTGTCCTTCGGTTTGCTGAGCAGCACCCGCATCAATGGTGATTATACCTGGAGCGAGGGTAGACTCAGTGCCAACTGGAAACCAACGAAGTGGTTGGATGGTGGTGTCAACTTTGCCGTCAGCAGTTTTGCTACAAGTATGGGTTATGTCCTGAATATCCATCCTAAGGGTTACAACTTCTTCATCGGTATGGATCACATCTTGGGCAAGACCAGCAAGGAGTTTATTCCTCTCAGTTCCAATGCCAGCATCGCATTGGGTATGAGCGTAACCTGGTAACAGATAATTGCATGTTTGAGAAGTAGGAAAATATAATAATAGGAGTTAAACACCAATGATTAGTGTTTACCTCCTATTTGTTTTATACACAGAATAAACTTTTTGATACATGTCTTATCCACGGACAATCTCCCCCTGAGCCCAAGTGCCTCAATCACCATTAAGGTTTGTGTAGTAAGATAAACTTAATAAAGTTTTTGAAACACTAAATAAAGTCATTATGATTGTTTTTTCGTAATTTTGCAGCATTAAACGAATAAACAATCATAATGATGAATACAATGAAAATTTGGGCTAGCAAAAAGCCGTTACTGATAAGCGCATGGCTGCTTGCCATGCAGGGCGCTACCTATGCGCAGAATCCAATCGTACAAACACAGTTGACTGCCGACCCGGCTCCTCTGGTGGTGGGCGACCGTCTTTATGTCTATACCGGTCATGATGAAGATAAGGCTGACTTCTTCTGGATGAACGAATGGCGTGTGTATTCCACCAAGGATATGGTGAACTGGACAGACCATGGCTCTCCGCTCGACCTCAGTTCTTTTTCCTGGGCTGACGACCGTGCCTGGGCAGCACAGACCATCGAACGTAATGGTAAATATTACTGGTATATCTGTGCGCACTCTAAACTGACGGGTGGAATGGCTATCGGCGTAGCTGTGGCAGATTCTCCTACCGGTCCGTTCAAGGATGCGCTGGGCAAACCGCTTTTCGATAATGGAAATTGGGACAATATCGACCCTACCGTCTGGATGGACGAGGATGGTCAGGCTTATCTCTATTGGGGTAATCCACATCTTTACTATGCCAAACTGAATAAAGATATGATCAGCTTCAAGGGTGGTATAGATGCTAAGGCAGCTGTTGATAAAAAGCGTGAAGTGGGCAGAATCGTGATGACTGAGGAGGGATTCGGCTCGCCTGACGTGGAGAAGCGTGATTCAACCCGAAAATATAAGGATTGCTACACAGAGGGACCTTGGTTCATGAAGCGTGGCAAGAACTATTATATGCTTTATGCTGCAGGTGGAGTGCCTGAACATATCGCTTATTCTATGAGCAAGAAGCCTTTCGGACCATGGAAGTATATGGGCGAAATCATGCCATTGGAAGATACGGGTTCCTTTACTAACCATTGCGGTGTGACCGACTTCAAGGGCAAGTCTTATTTCTTCTACCATACGGGTAAACTGGGTGGCGGATTCGGACGCAGTGTGGCTGTGGAAGAATTCAAATACAATGCCGATGGCACATTCCCAATTATCCACCATACTCAGGAAGGAGTGGCTCCTATCGCAACTCTCAATCCTTACAAGCGTCAGGAGGCTGAAACCATCGCTTTCTCTAAGGGAGTGAAGTCGGAGCAGACCGACGAGACGGGTGTTTATATCTCAGAAATCCACAATGATGATTACATCAAGGTACGCGAGGTGGATTTCGGAAATGAGAGTCCGGATGCATTTGCCATCTCTGCTGCGTGCTCATCGCTCGGCGGTTCACTGGAGGTTCATCTTGATAAAAAGGATGGTGAACTAGTGGCAAAGCTAGATGTCAGCAAGACCGGTGGCTGGGAAAAGTGGAAGACTTTCTCGGCACAAATGCTGAAGAAAGTAACAGGAAAGCATGATATATACTTCGTGTTCAAGGGATTGAAGGGAAGCAAACTCTTCAATTTCGACTGGTGGAAGTTTGAGAAAAATTTCGCCAATCCTGTGGTTTGGGCTGATGTGCCTGATGTGGATGTAATTCGTGTGGGCGACAGCTTCTATATGGTAAGCACCACCATGCATCTGATGCCGGGTGCGCCTATCATGAAATCGAAGGATCTGGTGAACTGGGAAACAGTGAACTATATCTTCCCTAAACTTACCGATTCGCCTAAGTATGACATGAAGGAGGGTACCGTGTATGGACGTGGACAGTGGGCTACATCCTTACAGCATCATCGTGGCAAGTTCTATGCGCTCTTTGCTCCGAATGATAATCCTGGTGGCGAGACTTATATCTGCACCGCCGATGATATCGAGGGCAAATGGACTATCCACAGCCGTTTGCAGCATTTCCATGATGCCGCTCTCTTCTTTGATGATGACGACAAGGCGTATGTGGTTTATGGCACGGGAGAGATGGTGCAGCTGAATGCAGACTTAACCGATGTAGTGCCTGGCAGCCATCGCAAACTCTTTGAGCGTGATGCGGATGAAACTGGCTTGCTAGAAGGTTCCCGTATGATTAAGCATAATGGCAAGTATTATCTCCTGATGATTTCATGGACCAAGGGACATCCTCGCCGTGAAGTGTGCTATCGTGCAGATAAGATAACGGGTCCTTACGAAAAGAAGGTGATTCTGGAGACAGAGTTTGCCGGATTCAACGGTGTGGGACAAGGTACGATTGTAGATGATAAGGATGGCAACTGGTATGGCATCGTATTCCAAGACCGTGGTGGAGTGGGCAGAGTGCTCACGCTGGAGCCATGTACCTGGAAGGACGGATGGCCTATGCTGACCGATGAGAAGGGCAATATTCCTGCCCAGATGCAGAAGCCTGTACTGGGTTATGACGGCAAGGGACTCGTGTATAGCGACGACTTCTCTAAAGACAAGTTGGAATTGCAGTGGCAGTGGAACCACAATCCTGTGGATAATGCCTGGTTGCTCACAGAGCGCAAGGGCTGGCTCCGTCTGAAGACATCCCGCATCGTTCCTAACATCTTTCTGGCTCCCAATACCATCAGTACCCGTACCGAGGGACCAACCTGCGAGGGAATTATCAAGATGGATGTGAGCAAGATGAAGGATGGCGATGTGGCTGGTCTGTCTGCCTTCCAGGGTGATGCAGCTTTGCTTTCTATCGTAAAGGAAGGCAAGAAACTCTTTGTGGTAGGTACCAAGGAGAGTGTGGCTCTGACGGATAAGGAGAAGGCGGTGACCGGTGTGAAGCGTGAGGAGGTGTATCGCCAGCCTTTGAATCTGAAGCAGGATAAGGCAACGAAATCAAGCATCATCTATCTGAAGATGAGTTGCGATTTCCGTCTTCATCAGGATCTCGCCACCTTATTATATAGTACAGATGGAAAGACCTGGATTCCTGCCATCAAGGATTTCAAGATGCAGTATGATTATCGCCGTCTCTTCATGGGTACCCGCATTGCCATCTATAATTATGCCACAAAGGCTGCTGGCGGATATGTGGATATTGATTCTTTTGAATATTTGAAAGAGAAATAAAGTTTAAGATTGTTTTGTTTGTAATTTGACGGCACAAAGTGATGGAAACTTAAAAAGTTTTCTTATCTTTGTGCCGTCTTTTTAAACTAATCGATAATATTGATTTTATGAACAGAAATAAAATGATTTTGGGAGCAGTGGTCCTGGCATTGTCGCTTCCCTTGCAGATGAGGGCTAAGGCTAGCTGTTCTGATAATAGTACCCTTCTTTGGTATAACGCCCCTGCCCAGCAGTGGCTGGAGGCTTTGCCTATCGGTAACTCTCATCTGGGAGGTATGGTGTATGGCGGAACCACCGACGAGAATATCCAGTTGAATGAGGAGACTTTCTGGAGTGGCGGTCCCCATAACAATAATAGTAAGAAATCCCTGGAGAATCTGCCAAAGGTGAGGGAACTCATCTTCAATGGCAGGGAAGAGGAGGCGGCTGCTCTCATCAACCAGACTTTCATCCCAGGTCCTCATGGCATGCGCTTCCTGCCGATGGCAAATCTGCACATCAGCATGAAGAGCCAGGGAAAGACGGAGCAGTTTGTGCGTAATCTGGATTTGAAGAGGGCGATTGCTACGACTTCTTTCGTGATGGATGGCGTAAGATATACCCGTACTACCTTTGCTTCGATGGCTGATGGCGTCATCGTCTGCCATATCAAGGCGAGTAGAAAGGGTGCTTTGAGTATCGATGTTACCCTGGATTCGCCTTTTGAACATCAGACTCAGAAGACTGCGAATGGTGTAGTGCTGAAGGTGAAGGGACAAGACCAGGAAGGCATCAAGGCGGCTCTTGCTGTCGAATGTGTGGCGGATGTAAGGACGGATGGCACCGAGGCAACCATCATAGTGAGTGCTGCTACCAATTTTGTGAACTATCACGATGTATCGGGCAATGCTGCCCAGCGAAATACCGACTATATCAATAAGGTGAAACTGATGAGTTATGCACAGTTGGAGAAACGTCATGTGGAGGCTTATCAGAAGCAGTTTGCTACATCTTCCCTGGTTCTTCCAACCGATGCCAATGCTTCGTTGCCTACCAACCAGCGTCTGGAGAAATTTGCGGGCAGCAAGGATATGGCGATGGTAGCACTGATGTATAACTATGGTCGCTATCTGCTCATTTCCTCTTCCCAGCCTGGTGGACAGGCGGCAAACCTGCAGGGTGTTTGGAATGACAGCAGAAATGCGCCTTGGGACAGCAAATACACCATCAACATCAATACGGAGATGAACTACTGGCCTGCCGAGGTAACGAATCTCGCCAATACCACGGAGCCTCTGTATTCGCTGATTAAGGATTTGAGCGTAACGGGAGCACAGACGGCTAGGGAAATGTATGGTTGCCGTGGCTGGATGGCTCATCATAATACCGATATCTGGCGCATAGCGGGTCCGGTGGATGGAGCGCAGTGGGGCATGTTTCCGAATGGCGGTGCCTGGCTCACCACCCATCTCTGGCAGCATTATCTTTATACGGGCGACAAGGCTTTTCTCAAGCAGTGGTATCCGGTGATAAAAGGGGCTGCAGAGTTCTATCTCGACTATATGCAGAAACTGCCGGGCACCGAATGGAAGGTAACCGTGCCGTCGGTGAGCCCGGAACAGGGACCTATGGGTAAGAGAACTGCCGTAACGGCTGGTTGCACGATGGATAACCAGATAGCCTTCGATGCCCTGACCAATGCAGTGAAGGCTTCAGAAATATTGGGTGTTGATGAGGCTGAGCGCAAGGAGATGCAGCTGTTGATTTCTCAGATTCCGCCGATGCAGATAGGAAAGTACGGACAGTTGCAGGAGTGGCTTGTGGATGCGGATGATCCGAAGAATGAGCATCGCCACATCTCGCATCTCTATGGATTGTATCCATCCAATCAGATTTCTCCTTTCTCTCATCCGGAACTTTTCCGTGCCGCAGCCACTACCTTGAAGCATCGTGGTGACCAGGCTACGGGTTGGAGTCTGGGTTGGAAGACGAACTTCTGGGCACGTATGCTCGATGGCAATCATGCATTCAGAATCATCAGCAATATGCTTCGCCTGTTGCCATCTGATGCGCAGGCAAAGGAGTATCCTGATGGCAGAACCTATCCGAATCTCTTCGATGCCCATCCGCCATTCCAGATTGACGGTAACTTCGGAGTAACAGCCGGTATTGCTGAGATGCTCCTGCAGAGTCATGATGGAGCCGTGCATCTGTTGCCGGCATTACCTGATGCCTGGAAAGAGGGAAGCGTGAAAGGACTACGTGCCCGTGGCGGTTTTGTGGTAGACATGGACTGGAAGAATGGCAAACTGAAGCAGGCGAAAATCCGTTCCACCATCGGAGGTATCCTGCGTCTCCGCTCCTACGTTCCGCTGAAGGCGAAGAATCTGAAGAAGGCAGAAGGTGATTGCCCGAATGCCTTGCTGGCGCCTGCCGTAGTAAAAACAGCGATGGAGCAGCTGAGAGTGGAAGAAGGCGTCAAGGTAAATATCCCGACGGTGTATGAATATGATTTGGAAACTGAGCCAGTAAAGACTTATTCTTTTAAGTAGGCATATTTGGCCTTATAATCGTATTTTATATAGGTAAATATCAAAAATAGCAGTAAAAGTATCGTTTTGTCCACCTTCAAGTGGATAAAAAGTGGTACTTTTGCGGCTATATTATTAACTATAAAATTTTAGACCTGAGAATTACAATGAAGAAAGTATTAATTGCAACATGTTGCATCGCTCTGCTGAGCGGCTCCTTGAGTGTTTCGGCACAGAAGAAATCTGCTGCGAAAAGTGTTTCGGCACAGACCTTGGCAGGAAAGTCATGGTCGGCTGATAACGGTAATGGTACATTTACCAACCCTTTGTTTTATGATGAATTTTCCGACCCTGATATCATCAGAGTGGGGGAGGATTACTATCTGGCGGGTACCACAATGCACAGTGTGCCGGGACTGGTGGTGCTGCATTCCAAGGATCTGGTGAACTGGGAATTCTCTTCCTACTGCTTCGACCGATTCGATGATTCAGATGATTTCAATCTCAGAAACGGCAAAGAGGCTTATGGACAGGGTATCTGGGCGCCTGCCATCCGCTATCATAACGGCAAGTTCTATATTTTCTCGAATATCAACGGACATGGATTGCAGGTTTATATCTCGGACAGTGCCAAGGGTCCTTGGACGCATCACAAGATTAATGGCGATATCTACGACCTCTCTGTGCTCTTCGATGAGGATGGCAAGATTTATGCCGTGCACAAGTATGGCAACGTGACCGTTACGGAGTTGAAGCCCGATTTGAGTGGTCCGGTAGAGGGCAGCAGCAAGGTGGTGATTCCGGAAGGCAATGCGATGGGTGAGGGACATCATGTGTATAAAATCAACGGCATGTACTACATCCTCTCTGCCGATTATTCGCCGATGGGCCGTATGCAGTGTGCCCGAAGCAAGAGCATCTGGGGACCTTACGAAACCTGCGTAATCAGCGAGAGAGAATCGTTTGGGTACTCTGCAGGATGGAGTGTTGAAAATGTAGGTTTAGGAAGACCTGTTCCTGATGATAGTTTCGCTTTTAAAAACAACAAACCTGCTGATACTCGTTTGATATGTGCTACTATTCATCAGGGCGGCATCGTGCAGGCTCCGGATGGTAAATGGTGGGGCGTTTCAATGCAGGACTTCAATGCTGTGGGAAGAACGGTG
Organism: Lachnospiraceae bacterium; assembly: GCA_963594575.1. Taxonomy (GTDB): domain Bacteria; phylum Bacteroidota; class Bacteroidia; order Bacteroidales; family Bacteroidaceae; genus Prevotella. Next base: position 7,455 of record CAVBFV010000118.1, read on the forward strand.
TGTCTTTCGCCTATCACCTGGGTGGATGGCTGGCCTTACTTCGGACTGGAGAAGAATCTGGGCCGTTCGCCTCGTACCTGGTTTAAACCGAATGATGCGGTCAAGACTCCTCAGGCTCCATACGAAAGATGTGATGATTTCTCAGACAAGACCTTCAAGCCAGTTTGGCAGTGGAATCATAATCCGAACGACAAGATGTGGTCGCTGAACAAGGAGCGAAAGGGCTGGCTAAGATTGCATTCGATGCCTGCCAAGCAATTGCTCTGGGCAAAGAATACACTCACCCAGCGTGCCATCGGACCGGTATCCTATACATCCGTAAAACTGGATGCTTCCCGACTGAAGGTGGGCGATGAGGCTGGTCTGGGTGCCATCAATATGCCGTATGCTTCGTTGGGTGTAGTGAAGACGGATAATGGATTGAGCCTGAGATGCTTCGACCAGAATACCAATAAGGAGGTTGTTAAGGAGCTGGGCAAGAATAAGTTGGTGTGGTTGCGTCTTTGGGGCGATTACGACAAGAGCCTGTTGCAATATTCTTACTCTTTGAATGGCAAGAACTGGGAGAATATCGGCGAACAGATGGTTTCTCCTTATCAGTTGAAGACCTTCCAGGGTGTTCGTGTGGCACTTTATGCGTTCAATAAGAAAAATGTGAATGGCGGTGTGGCTGATTTTGATGATTTCAAGGTAGAAGAGCCGATGGCTGACAGAACCGCCAATCTGCCTATAGGCAAAACAATCCGACTCTTTAATCTTGCTGATGGCAACCTGATGAATGCCACAGGACACGGCTTGATACATGACTCCTGGAACAAAAAGGATATGGGGAATGGAGTGAAGTTTTTCATTGAAGACCGTGGACAGGGAAAGATTGCCTTGAAGACTGCTGACGGACGATATGTTTATATTGCTGGAGCTGGTCTGTCTGGTGATGTTCGCCTGACTTCCGACTCTTCCAAGGCAGAGGAGTTTGTATGGCAAGACATGCTTTATAACCGCTGCATGCTGCTTTCTCTGAAGACGCAGCGCTATGTGGGTAAGCATCCTACAGACGGGAGTCCTTATTCTGCTGATTTTCAAGGTTCTGATGCAGGAATGAAAAATGGATGTGTCTTTGCATGGGAAATAGTTGAGTAAAGGTATCTGCTCTTTATAAATTTGAAAAGGCAGACTCTTGTCGTGGGGAGTCTGCCTCTTTATCTTATGTGATATTGTCCGATTATTCGAAATAGAATGTGAGAGCTATCATTTTACTATGTGCTGACTTGGCAGATAGTGTATATGGCAGCGAACTCTTGTCCTTTATGTTTTTGATGTGATTCTTATCGTATGTATCTGTTATTCCATACATAAATTTCAATTCAGGGCGAAGTTTGAAATAAGGCAGATAGAAATCACACCCCAATCCCAGTTCTAGGAACAGATCTG
>CAVBFV010000119.1:0-8776 GCA_963594575.1 Lachnospiraceae bacterium
GTACGAAGAGCTTCTTGCCCTCCTCAGCCTTGAACTGCTGACCGTTAATTTCTACAATTGCGTACATTAAATTAATTATATAAACGGGTTTCTTCGGGAGGCGTCCTGCATTGTGCCGGATCTTCTTTGAGCCCCTTCGAACTAAACTTTTCTGTAACATTTGCCCAATCCATGAGCATTCGGGGTGCAAAATTACAAATTATCTTTGATATGAACAAAATGTTGAGGAAAGAAAGATGATTTTTTAGAAAGATTTAACAGAGAAGCCTGCTTTTTTATAAGAATACCGATTCTTTGCTGCCGGATAAGGGACTCGTGAACGATATAATATTCTTTATTGGGTTCAAAAATATACCTCCTCTGGTTCAAGGATATATCTGCTCTAGCTCAATGATATGTCTGCTTTGGTTCAAGGATGTGTTTGTTTTGGTTCAAGGATATGTCTGCTTAGGTTCAAGGATACGACTTCTCAGGTTCAAGGATACGACTTCTCAGGTTCAAGAATATACCTTCGTTGAAGTTATGACTAGTGTCGGCAGCTCTGCTGAGCCTAGTCAGCAGGTCTGCTCACTATAGTCGGCAGGTCTGCTCACTGCAGTCAGCAAGTCTTTCGGCTCAAGTGATATTACCTTTTAAACGTATACTTCCTTCTTGGGAATAATATGCGCCATTGGCTATTTAATGGGGGAGGTGTATAAAAAGAAAAAAGCGATGACCTTCACAGGCTACCGCTCCAAATCTTCAATAGGTATTAGTTTCCATTAAGGTAAAAAGATTGTTTTCAGGATAACTGGTTGCAAAGATACAAGATATTTCTTAAATCACCAAATATTTATTTGATTATTTTTGTTGTTATTTTGCTGTGCGGGCACACAACGCAACTATTTAACTTATATTAGTAAGAAAAGTTGCGTAAACGATTGCAATTCTATTGCTTTTTACTTTTGTTTAGATATATTCGAAAGTATAAAGAGACTTACTTTCGAGACGAGTAGTGAGGCAGGGAAAATAAAAACAGGTTGACGCTGATGCGCCAACCTGTTCATGGAAAATTCTATTATGCTTAGTTCGAATCGGTTCTGTTATATGAATTATTCACAAGAAGGAATCATTCTACCGAAAGAGTCGGTTCAAACAAAAGAATCTGTTCAAATCAGAATATAGAAGCGATTACTTCTGTTTCTTGATTTTCTCTACGTAAGCATCAATAACAGCTACTGCTGTGATGTTTACGATATCCTGTACACTACTCTCAGAGTCTGTAAAGTGGATTGGCTTATTCAATCCCATCTGGATAGGGCCGATAATCTCAGCTTCAGGATTCAACCCCTGGAGAAGTTTGTATGCACCATTGGCGCTACTCAAGTTAGGGAACACCAAAGTGTTGACGTCTTTGCCCTTGAGGCGGGAGAATGGATACTTCTCGTCGCGCAGATCCTTGTTGAGTGCATAGTTTACCTGCATCTCACCATCGATAGCGAGTTCTGGGAACTCCTTCTGCATCTCAGCAACGGCTTTCTTTACCTTAACAGGTGAGCCAATATTGTCTGTACCGAAGTTCGAGTAGCTTAACATGGCCATAACCGGCTCTTCGTTGAAGAACTTCACTGTACCTGCAGACAGCTTGGCAACATCAATCAGCACATCTTCGTCTGGGTGGCGGTTGATGAGCGTATCTGCGATATAATAAATACCCTTCTGGGTGTTAAGGATATGCATGGTACCGAAAGTCTTATATGGCTCACGGATTCCAATTACATCTTTTGCCACCTTAATAGTATTACTGTACTTTGTGTAAAGACCAGTGATGAATGCGTCAGCATCACCCTGTTCTACCATTGACATACCGAAGTAGTTGCGCTCGTACATTTTATCATAAGCTTCCTCGAAGCTGTAGCCCTCGCGAGCACGCTTCTCTGCCAGATGCTTGGCAAACTTAGCACGGCGGCCCTGTTCGTTATCGGCACGCATATCTACAATCTCAATATCTGAAAGGTCAAGTTTCAAACGGCTAGCAACACGGTTCAGACGGTCAGGGTTACCCAACAGAATTGGCTGGCAGATGCCCTCTTGCTTTGCCTGGACTGCAGCCTTCAGCATAGTTGGGTTGCCACCTTCAGCGAATACTACACGCTGTGGGTGAAGGCGCGCTGTATCGTGGAGCTTGCGGGTCAGTTTGGTCTCCTGACCAAGCAGCTGGCGCAAATCCTGCTTGTACTTCTCCCAGTCTGTGATAGGGGTGCGAGCCACACCACTTTCCATTGCAGCCTTAGCTACGGCAGCAGAAACTTCTGTAATCAAACGTGGATCTACAGGTTTCGGAATGAAGTATTTAGGACCGAATGTAAGGTCGTTAACGTGGTAAACATCGTTTACTACATCAGGAACCGGCTGCTTAGCCAAATCGGCAATAGCATGAACAGCAGCCATCTTCATTTCTTCGTTGATAGCACGGGCGTGAACATCGAGTGCACCACGGAAGATGTATGGGAAACCGATTACATTGTTAATCTGGTTAGGATAATCTGAACGGCCAGTTGACATCAATACGTCAGGGCGGCTGTCCATAGCGTCCTCGTAGCTGATCTCAGGTACTGGATTAGCAAGAGCGAAAACGATAGGGTTGTCTGCCATAGAACGAATCATATCCTTGGAGAGCACGTTACCCTTGCTGAGTCCTACGAATACATCGGCGCCTTTCACAGCCTCTTCGAGTGTATGGACATCGCGGCGGTCTGTTGCAAAGAGCTTTTTCTGCTCTGTCAGATTTTCGCGGTCGCTGGTAATGACACCCTTAGAGTCGAGCATAATGATGTTCTTTACCTGTGCACCGAGCGCTACGTAGAGTTTTGTACAGCTGATAGCAGCTGCACCAGCACCATTTACGACAATCTTCACATCGGCAATGTTCTTGCCAGCTACCTCAAGAGCGTTCTTCAAACCTGCTGCGGAGATGATAGCAGTACCATGCTGGTCATCGTGCATTACAGGGATATCGAGAGTTCTTTTCAGGCGTTCCTCGATGTAGAAACATTGAGGTGCCTTGATGTCCTCCAAGTTGATTCCACCAAATGTAGGAGCGATTTTCTCTACGGTTTCACAGAACTTTTCTGGGTCTTTTTCATCGATTTCGATATCGAAGACATCCACACCACCGTAAATCTTGAAAAGCAATCCCTTACCTTCCATCACTGGCTTTCCGCTCATGGCACCGATATCGCCAAGTCCGAGCACTGCTGTACCATTACTGATAACAGCAACAAGGTTACCCTTGTCAGTATACTTGTATGCATCGTCTGGGTTCTGCTGGATCTCAAGACATGGGAATGCCACGCCAGGAGAATAAGCAAGGCTCAGATCCGTTTGTGTGTGATAAGGTTTTGTTGGCTTAACCTCAATCTTGCCAGGACGGCCAGTCTCGTGATAACTTAAAGCCGCCTCTTTTGTAATTTTTACCATAACAATATATTGGTTTAAAGTTTATTTTTCTTTCATATTCGTGGATTTTACGTACGAAATTTAAAAGTTTGTGCAAAGGTACAAAAAAACTTAGTAAAAAAGAATGGTTTTTTGATTTTTTTTGTATCTTTGCACAAAAATAGTCTTCAAACAAGTAAAATGGCAGAAATCAATCAATATAGACAAGAACTGAAAGACAGAATCATCTCTTATGCGATGCCTGAATTCTATAAGCGTGGGGTAAAAGCTGTCAAGATGGATGAAATCTCACAGGGACTTCATGTATCTAAGAGAACTGTGTACGAGATATTTGGTGACAAAGAAGAATTGTTGCTTGCTGGTATGATGCGTCAGCTAGAAGAAAATCGTTCGAAGTTAGAGAATTTCGCCAAGACCCAAGCGAAGAATGTGATAGATATTATCAGCTATGTCTATAAATTGCAGATGGAGCGCAATGGGATGGTGGGCGTTCTTTTTTATGAGGAGGTTCATAAGATGCCTCGTGTAGTGAAATTCTTCCAGGAAAATCATGCTCATGAACGGGAGGAGAGTGTGCGTTTCTTTGAGGCTGGTGTCAAGGAGGGGCTTTTCCGTAAGGATGTAGACTTCAATGTTGTTATGGACATAGGACATGTGATGATGGAGGAAATCATGCATCATCAGCTCTATCGTGTTCATTCGATGCAGGAGATATACGACAATTATATTTTGTGCCTGATTCGTGGATTCTGTACAGAGCGCGGCTTGGAGCAGCTTGACCGTGCTCTGAAAGAGTAGAGGTGTTGGCTTTAATATACAAAATGTGCTTTTTGAGCGTATGTGTAATTACGCTTAAAAAAGAGAAAGAGGTTTCGGAGATGCTTTATATAGGCTCACGGAACCTCTTTTCCTTAATCCTTGTATAGCCAGTGGAGGAGCAGGCTTATAACTTTTGGATAGAAGCGGAACCAGCGAAACTTGGTAACAGGTTTGCCTCCGAAACCGAGAATGAATTCACGGTAGAGATTACTCTTAAGCGGAAGTCCTGCGTCCATAAAGTGGAGGTGTTGGGCATCCTGCTCCTGTGCATCAGAGAGTGCTTGCCAGATGGTCATTGTGTCCGGATGCAGATGGATGTAAGTCTTTCTCTTGAATGCAGAAAACCAAAGAAAGGCATTGCCTTGGTTGTAGATGCAGGTATAGCCGCCAATCACTTTGTCCTTATAGGTGATGATGACGTTTCTGGCATTACTACTTGTACTCAGTTTCTGAAAGAATGTTTCGTCAGGAACAAAACGGCGAAGTTTCAGCCGATAATAATTTTTGAGCAACTGGTGATAACGATGGATGTCTTCGGGTGAAGTTGCCTCTCTACAACTTATTCCCTTTTTCTTCATTTTTTCAATCATAGCAATTTGTTTGTCTGAGAGTCGCTCTTGGGGAAGTTTGCTGTGTAGGGAGTTATGTATCTCTTGCCAGGCAATAGGTACATAGCCCAATTTTCTGAATTCCCGGTAACCCAGCATCTTTTTGCTCATTCGGGAGAACTCGATGTAAAAGCAGAGTCGTTTGTGTAAGTGGATAGTTAGGCTGCGGAGTAACAATGGGAAAATAGCATTCTGTTCAGCATCGGGTGCATAAAGTCCCTCTCCATACGCGTGCGCGTGCGTATATAAATAAGGTGGAAATAAAGATTTGCGGTGATAGAGGATGACGAGCATTTGTCCTACCACCTTGTTCTCCTGTGTGGCGACAGCCATAAAAGGGGTTATGCCGGGTGTTTTTTCAAGAATCTGAAAAAGCTCCAAGCTATGAAAAAAGTCGCCTTCCAATAAATGCGGCATTTCTTCCAGTTTACCATATATTTCTACTTCATATTTTCTCACGAAGGCAAAAATAATAAATTTATCATAAAAAAGCAAGAAAAAGGGCTTCTCTATCGTTATTTTTTAGTATTTTTGCATAAAAAGTAGAACTTTAAACAAAATTACGTATGAAAATAGTGTTTATTGGGGCAGGTAATCTTGCTACCAATCTTGCGCTCGAAATATCGCAATCAGAACATCAGATTGTGCAAGTTTTCAGTAGAACTAGGGAGTCGGCCTCTCTATTGGCTGAGAAGGTGAATTGTGAGCCTGTCAATGAGATGAGTAAGGTGGTCTGTGATGCAGATTTGTACATCGTTTCAGTGAAGGATGATGCGCTTGAAATGCTTATTCCTGAACTGTGCAAAGGAAGAGGAGATAAGATGTTTGTTCATACAGCTGGTTCCATGCCGATGGATGTTTTCAAAGATTATGCCCGTCATTATGGCGTATTTTATCCGATGCAGACATTTACGAAAGATAAAAAGGTTGCATTCGAAAATATTCCTATTTTCATTGAGGGATGTGGTGCTTTCGAAACTTCTTTCCTGAAGAGGTTGGCAGAACAGATTTCTCGTAGTGTCTATGAATTGGATTCTGATAATCGTAAGTATCTGCACCTGTCAGCTGTTTTTGCTTGTAATTTTGCGAATCATTGCGTAGCTATAGGTCAGCAGATTCTGGAAAATCATCACATTCCTGGCAGTGTTCTTCGTCCTCTGGTTATGGAAACTATGGACAAGGCTTCTTCGCATTCGGCAGCTGAAGTGCAGACAGGACCGGCTATTCGTGATGATCGGAACGTAATGGAGAAACAAATGCAACTTCTTGAAAAACAACCAGAACTACAGCAGATTTATGAAATGATGAGCAAAAGCATATTCAACTTCAAGAAATGAAACGGTTGTCGGTTTAAGTTTGCAGTTAGGAATTTAAGTTCTAAAAACAGAAATAAATATGATAAATTACGATTTAAATAAAATAAAAGCAATCATCTTTGATGTTGATGGAGTGCTGTCAAGACAGACCATCACGCTTTCCAGTGCCGGCGAACCTTTGCGTACTGTTAATATCAAAGATGGCTATGCCATTCAGTTGGCTCAGAAGAAAGGTGTTCGTATCGTAATTCTGACAGGCGGTAATTCTCATGCCATACAGGTACGCTATGAAAATCTTGGTGTAGAGGATATCTTCATGGGGTGTTCTGTAAAGATAAAGACTTATGAGGAGTTCAAGCAGAAATATTCAATTACAGATGAGGAAATAATATATGTAGGTGATGATATTCCTGATTATGAGATTATGCGTCGTTGCGGATGTCCATGTTGCCCAGCAGATGCATGCTCCGATATTAAAGAAATTTCTACTTATATCTCGGCTTGTAACGGAGGTGATGGCGTGGGACGTGACGTCGTAGAACAGGTACTGAGAGCCAAGGGTTTATGGCTTTCAGATGCTAAGGCGTTTGGCTGGTAGAATTTAGTTAATAGTTGAAAGTTGATAGTTTATAGTAGAAAGTTTGCAACTGAATTTTAATCATAAAGTTCAAAGAAATAAGGTTTAAAATAGATGAATTATAAGATCATTTTGGCGAGTAATTCGCCTCGCCGCAAGGAACTTTTGGCAGGTTTGGATATTCCTTTTGAGGTGAAGGTGATTAGTGGTATTGATGAAAGTTATCCTGCTGACCTCGATGCTTATCAGGTGGCAGAATTCATCTGCAAGAAAAAGGCTGAGGCTTACCGTCCGCTTTTGAACGGAAATAATAGTATTGAAGAGTTGGACGAGTCAGAAACTTTGATTCTTACAGCAGATACGGTTGTGATTGCGCCAACAGCTGGCGAACAGAATGACCAGGAAGGAAAGGGAGTCATCCTCGGGAAGCCTCGTGATGCTGAAGATGCCAGACGAATGCTGAAGATGTTGAGCGGAAAGACGCATCATGTAGTTACAGGTGTTTGTCTTACTACCCAGCATAAGCAGCGTTCCTTTTCAGTAACAACAGAAGTGACGTTCAAGCCGCTTTCTGATGATGAAATCAGTTATTATATAAATCATTATCAGCCGTTTGACAAAGCTGGCGCCTATGGTATTCAGGAATGGATTGGCTACATAGGTTGTACGGGGTTGAAGGGGAGTTATTTTAATGTGATGGGGCTTCCGGTTCAGCGTATCTATGAGGAATTGAGGCAAATTTAGATTTTTTAAAATTAAATATTGTTCTATGTCGTAGATAATGAGTATCTTTGTGCGTTTTATGTAACTAACAAGGATTATGAGTGAAGAAATTTTAGCAAAAGCTCATGAGGTTTTGGACAATTATATGGAGAGCAATCATCACCGGCGCACTCCGGAGCGTTCCACTATCCTCGACACCATTTATTCTATGGGAGAGCATTTCTCGATAGAAGATTTGGGCAGAGAGCTACTGAAAAAGAATTTTCGCGTTAGCAGGGCTACGCTTTATAACACATTGCATCTGTTCCTGGAACTGAGGCTTGTGGTAAAGCACAGTCTGGCAGACGGCACCAAGTATGAGGCCAGTTATAGCGAGGACAATCATGTGCATCAGGTTTGCACGATTTGTGGCAAGGTAACCGAAATTGTAGCACCGCAGGTTACGGCTGCTGTGAAGGATATCAAGATGCAGCGCTTTCGTAAAGATGCTTATGCTCTTTACATCTATGGCGTATGCAGTGGCTGCCAAAGCAAGATGACTCGCAAACGCAAAAAAGAATAAGTATCAAGATAAAAAGATAAAAAATGAACACAGGTAAAGTAGATGTCCTGCTGGGTTTGCAGTGGGGCGATGAAGGTAAAGGTAAGGTGGTTGACGTGTTAACCCCTAAGTATGATGTCATTGCTCGTTTCCAGGGTGGTCCTAATGCTGGACATACATTGGAGTTTGAGGGCGAGAAGTATGTGCTTCGCTCTATCCCTTCTGGTATTTTCCAGGGTGGTAAGGTGAACATCATCGGCAATGGTGTGGTTTTGGCTCCAGACCTCTTTATGGGTGAGGCTAAGGATCTTGAGAAGAGCGGTCATGATTTGAAGAGCCGTCTTTACATCTCTAAGAAGGCACATCTCATCATGCCTACTCACCGTGTACTCGATGCTGCTATCGAGGCTTCTAAGGGAAAGAACAAGGTAGGTACTACTGGTAAGGGTATCGGTCCTACTTATACTGACAAGGTTAGCCGTACCGGTCTTCGCGTAGGCGATATCCTTGACAATTTCGAGGAGAAGTATGCTGCTCACAAGGCTGCTCATCTCAAAACCATCGCAAGTCTCGGTTATACCGACTTCGATATCACAGAGGTTGAGAAGACCTGGATGGAGGGCATCGAATACTTGAAGCAGTTCAAGCTCATCGATAGCGAGGTAGAAATCAACAAGGTGCTCCGTTCTGGCAAGGATATCCTCTGCGAGGGTGCTCAGGGTACTATGCTCGATGTTGACTTCGGTTCTTATCC
>CAVBFV010000120.1:0-8750 GCA_963594575.1 Lachnospiraceae bacterium
TCTTCATCTCATTGATTATCTACCCTGTAGAAGGTCACTGGACATGGGGTGGCGGTTGGCTTTGCAACAGTGAGGCAGGTTCATTCATGATGAACACCTTCGGTGCAGCTTTCCATGATTTCGCTGGTTCTGCCATTGTACATAGTGTAGGTGGTGTACTTTCTTTGGTTGGTGCCATCTGCTTAGGCCCTCGTTTGGGTAAGTATCGCAACGGCAAGAGTACTGCTATCCCAGGTCACAACTTGATGGCTGCTGCCCTCGGTGTATTCATCCTCTGGTTCGGTTGGTTCGGTTTCAACCCTGGTTCTCAGCTCGCTGCTTCTGGTGAGGTTAACCGTGTTGCTATCAGCCACGTATTCCTGACAACCAACCTTGCTGCAGTTTGTGGTGGCCTCGGTACAATGTTCACTTCTTGGATCAAGTATGGCAAGCCTTCATTCTCGTTGACATTGAATGGTATCCTGGCTGGTTTGGTAGCCATTACTGCTGGTTGCGATTTGGTTAGTCCATTGGGTTCTGCCATCATCGGTCTCCTTGCTGGTATCATCCTTGTATTCTCTATCGAGTTCATTGATACAAAACTTCATATTGATGACCCTGTAGGTGCAAGTTCAGTACATGGTGTTTGTGGTATCTTCGGTACCTTGATGACCGGTCTTTTCGCCCTCGATGGTGGTGCTTTCTATGGTGGCGGTTTCGGATTCTTCGGTGCTCAGTGCTTCGGTATCCTCTGTATCGACCTTTGGGCAGCCGTAACAGGTATCATCCTCTTCTGGGGTATCAAGAAGATTGCTGGTCTCCGTGTTGACAAGAGAATTGAGGAAGAAGGTCTCGATATCTACGAGCATGGTGAGAGTTGCTACAACTAAAGATACTTTCATATAGCGAGCGGGAGAGATTTTTTCAACAGAAGTTTTGGCGAGCAAGGTTTTTATTAGTACCTTTGGTAAGGTACGCTGCATCTCAGCAATAAAAATAAATCACGGTTTATTTTGTATTGTCTCTGAATTGCAGTACCTTTGCAGCCGAAACTTTTAAAAACAAAGATGTATCACATTAAAATAAGAGAATATGAAGAAGATTTTTTATATAAAGAAAATGGGTGCCCTTGCACTTGGTTTGGTTGCTTTTGCTCCTGCTGCTTCTGCTCAGGACAAGGTTGAAACATCAATTGGTGCTGACATCGTAAGCCAGTATTACTGGCGTGGTCAGGATTTGGGAGCAATCTCTTTGCAGCCTACTCTCGGTATCGGTTACAAGGGCTTGTCTCTGACAGCCTGGGGAAATGTTGGTATCTCTCAGCCTGAGGATACTAAGGAGTTTGATCTTACCTTGGCTTATGAAACAGGTGGTTTCCATATCGGCGTAACCGATTACTGGTTCAACTCTCCTAACGAGAAGTATTTCGCCTATAAGGCACATGAAACTTCTCATGTTTTTGAGGCAAACGTAGGTTATGACTTCGGTCCAGTTGCCTTAAACTGGTACACTAATTTCGCTGGAAACGATGGATATAATAAGGATGGTGACCGTGCTTATTCTTCATACGTTGAGGCTACAGCCCCATTCAAGTTGGGCGGCTGTGATTGGGAGGCAAGTGTAGGTGCAGTTCCATTTGCAACTTCATTCTATGGTGATGCCAATGGTTTTGCAGTAACCAATGTTTCTGTAAAAGCTACCAAGGATTTGAAGATAACAGATTCATTTTCTGTTCCAGTCTTCGCCCAGGTAGCAGCCAACCCTAGTACTGAGAAAGCTTACCTGGTAGTAGGTTTTACCTTGCAGCCATAATAGGCTCTTAGGTTTTACCTTGCAGCCATAATAGGCTCTTAGGTTTTACGATATAATCTTACGTTGGTAGGTTTAAGTTTTTATTTTTTTATTTCAAATGCCGATAGTTCCATCAAAGAACTATCGGCATTTCTTTGGTATGGGCGTTGGGTAGAAAGTTGTGTATGATGTAAAATATGCCCTAGAAACGCTTTGTTTATCTTAAAAATGATTGAATTTTACAGATTGTAACCAAAAAGCACGTTTTTCTTTTCAATTTATTATGTATTTCTTATTTGTATACGCTAATATGTTATTGTGGTGATAAAGTAAAGACAAAATGCTATTATTTCTTTCTTTATTCTAACAAAAAGTTGTAATTTTGCACCCGAAACATAGCAAAAAGTAATTTTAAGCTTTAGTTTTGCTTGGTTTGCTTCTGAAAAGACGTTGGAACATGCCAAGATGAATAAGAGAGAACAAGAGTTAAAAATAACCGTAAAAGAAAGGAAAAGATTTATGTGTGGAATCGTATCTATCTTCAATATTCAGGAGCAAACTCCTGAATTGCGACAGCAAGCGCTTCGTATGAGCCAGAAGATTCGCCATCGCGGACCAGACTGGAGTGGAATCTACTGTGGTGGTTCTGCTATCCTGGCACATGAGCGTCTGAGTATTGTTGACCCAGAGAGTGGTCGTCAACCTTTGTTTGCACCAGACAAGAAACAGGTGCTTGCCGTAAACGGTGAGATCTATAATCATCAGGACATCCGTGCCCGCTTTGCTGGCAAATACCAGTATCAGACCGGTTCCGACTGTGAGGTGATTCTTTCTCTCTATCGTGAGATGCGAGCAGATTCCGACTTTGATACCCTTATATATAAAGGTGAGGATGCGCTCCACGCCCGTATCACGAAGATGCTCGAAGAGCTGAACGGTATCTTTGCCTTCGCACTTTACGATGCCGAACGTGATGAGTTCCTCATCGCTCGAGACCCGATCGGAGTCATTCCTCTTTATATCGGTTATGATAAAGATGGAAAGGTGCTGGTGGCAAGTGAGTTGAAGGCTTTGGAAGGTCAGTGCGACCACTATGAACCATTCCTCCCAGGTCATTATTATTATAGCAAGAACCCTGGCATGAAGCGTTACTATACACGCGATTGGTTTGAGTATGCTGCCATGCAGAAAAAATATCAGATTGATGATGCCAAGAAGGCTGAAGAACAGCTGAAGGATGCTGAACCTCAGGAGAAAGCGGCAGTGAAAGAGATTCATGATGCTTTGGAGGCTTCTGTCAAACGTCAGTTGATGAGTGATGTTCCTTATGGTGTTCTTCTCAGTGGTGGTCTTGATTCTTCTGTCATTTCAGCCGTAGCCGAGAAATATTCTTCTACCCGTGTGGAAAATGGGGGAGAGACCAAGGCTTATTGGCCACGTCTGCACTCCTTCGCTGTTGGTTTGAAGGGTGCGCCTGATCTGGCAAAGGCACGTTTGGTTGCCGAACACATCGGAACTGTGCATCACGAAATCAACTATACCATTCAGGAAGGTCTGGATGCTATCCGTGATGTCATTTATTTTATCGAAACCTACGATGTGACCACCGTCCGTGCATCTACCCCGATGTATCTGCTGGCGAGAGTGATCCGCAGCATGGGTATCAAGATGGTGCTTTCGGGCGAGGGTGCTGACGAGGTATTCGGAGGTTATCTCTACTTCCATAAAGCACCGGATGCCAAGGCATTCCATGAGGAAACCGTACGAAAGTTGGGTAAACTCTATCTCTACGATTGTTTGAGAGCCAACAAGAGTTTGGCTGCATGGGGCATCGAGGGCCGTGTGCCTTTCCTCGACAAGGAGTTCCTGGATGTAGCGATGGGTATGAACCCGGTTTTGAAGATGTGTCCGGATAAGACCATCGAGAAAAAGGTGGTTCGTGAGGCATTTGCCGATTTGCTTCCAGAAGAAGTGGCATGGCGACAGAAGGAACAGTTCTCAGATGGTGTGGGCTATTCATGGATTGATACCCTGAAGCAGATTACCGCATCTGCCGTCAGCGATGAGCAGATGGCGCATGCTGCTGAGCGATTCCCTATCAACCCTCCACAGAATAAGGAGGAGTATTATTATCGTTCTATCTTCGCCGAGCATTTCCCAAGCGACAGCGCTGCCAAGAGCGTACCTAGTGTGCCTAGCGTAGCATGTTCTACAGCTGAAGCCCTTGCATGGGATGCCTCTTTCAAGAATCAGAACGACCCTAGCGGTAGAGCCGTAGCGGGAGTTCACGAACAGGCGTATAAATAAGTGAAGAGTGAAAAATCACTTTGCACTTCATATTTAAGTAATAAAAATAGTTAGAAATAACCGATATAAAACGAACAAGAAATGGAAAAAGGATTGTACAGTTCAGCCTATGAGCACGATGCGTGTGGCGTAGGTATGGTGGTGAATATCCACGGTAACAAGAGTCATGAGCTGGTTGATAACGCCTTGAAGGTACTCGAGAACATGCGTCATCGTGGTGCAGAGGGTGCCGATAACAAGACGGGTGATGGTGCCGGTATCATGCTCCAGATTCCACATGAGTTTATTCTTCTTCAGGGTATCCCAGTGCCAGAAAAAGGTAAATATGGTACGGGTCTCGTCTTCTTGCCTAAGGATGAGAAGAAACAGCAGGATATTCTCTCTATCATGATTGAGGAAATTGAACGCGAGGGATTGCAGCTGATGCATCTTCGCAATGTGCCTACTAACCCTGATTGTTTGGGTGAGGCTGCTTTGAGCAACGAACCAGCTATCAAACAGGTGTTTATCACAGGTGTTACAGATGATAAGGTGCCTGTCTTTGAGCGCACCCTCTATCTTATCCGTAAACGTATTGAGAAACGTGTCAGCGATCCTGATTTCTATATTTGTTCGTTGTCTAATTCGAACATCGTATATAAGGGTATGTTGAGCAGCCTCCAGTTGCGCCAATATTATCCTGACTTGACCAATAATTATTTCACAAGCGGTCTGGCTCTGGTTCACTCCCGCTTCTCTACCAACACCTTCCCAACATGGAGTCTGGCTCAGCCATTCCGTCTCCTTGCCCACAATGGTGAGATTAACACCATCCGTGGTAACCGTGCCTGGATGAAGGCTCGTGAGAGTGTGTTGAGCAGCGAGGCTTTGGGCGATATCCGTGAGATTTCTCCTATCGTTCAGCCTGATATGAGTGACTCTGCCAGCCTCGACAATGTATTTGAGTTCTTCGTGATGAGCGGTCTGTCATTGCCTCATGCCATGGCTGTGATGGTGCCTGAGAGCTTCAACGACAAGAACCCTATCTCTGAGGATCTGAAGGCATTCTATGAGTACCACTCTATCCTGATGGAGCCATGGGATGGTCCTGCCGCCCTGCTCTTCAGCGATGGCCGTTATGCCGGTGGTATGCTCGATAGAAATGGTCTGCGTCCTGCCCGCTATACCATCACCAAGAACGATATGATGGTAGTCGCATCTGAGGTAGGTGTGATGGATTTCGACCCAACCGAGATTGCCGAGAAGGGTCGTCTGCAGCCTGGTAAGATTCTCTTGATTGATACCCAGGAAGGCAAAATCTATTATGATGGTGAAATCAAGGAGCGTCTGGCTGCCCAGCATCCATATCGCCAGTGGTTGAACACCAATCGTATTGAACTGGAGAAACTTCGCAGTGGTCGTAAGGTGGAAAACGCTGTGGAAAACCTCACTCGCAAGGAATTGGAATTCGGTTTTGGCGAGGAAGATATCGACGGTACTATCATCCCAATGGCTACCAAGGGTCAGGAACCTACTGCTTCTATGGGTAATGATACTCCGCTTGCTGTGCTTTCCGACCAGCCACAGATTTTTTTCAACTACTTCCGTCAGCAGTTTGCTCAGGTTACCAACCCTGCTATCGACTCTATCCGTGAGAACCTCGTTATGAGTCTTACCGAATATATCGGCCGTGTAGGTTCCGGCATTCTGAACCCAGACGAGAGCAACTGCAAGATGGTTCGTCTGCCACATCCTATCCTGACCAATACTCAGCTGGATATCCTTCAGAATATCCGCTACAAGGGATTCAATACAGTCAAACTCCACATGCTCTTCGAAACCGCCAAGGGCGAAGAAGGACTGCATGAGGCTCTGGATGAACTCTGCAAGCAGGCTGCACAGAGCGTGGATGATGGTTACAACTACATCATCTTGAGCGACCGTGGCGTGGATGAAACTCATGCCGCCATTCCATCTCTGCTCGCCGTGAGTGCCGTACATCATTATCTGATTGATGCCGGCAAGCGTGTGCAGACTGCCCTCATCGTTGAGAGCGGTGAGATTCGTGAGGTAATGCACGCAGCCCTGTTGCTGGGTTACGGTGCATCAGCCCTCTGTCCATACCTGACATACGCCATCCTCGACGACCTGGTAAAGAAGGGAAAGATTCAGGAGGATTACCATACAGCCGAGCAGAACTACATCAAGGCTGTGAAGAAGGGCTTGTTCAAGATTATGGCTAAGATGGGTATCTCTACCATCCGAAGCTATCGTGGTGCCAAGATCTTCGAGAGCATCGGTTTGAGCGAGAGCCTCCTGAAGAGCTACTTCGGAACAGAGGTGAGCACCATCGGCGGTATCGGACTTGAGACCATCGCCCGTGATGCCATCCGCCTGCACGACAAGGCATTCGAGACCAAGAAGCTCGACTTCCTGCCAAGTCTCGGACAGTTCCACTATCGCAAGGACGGTATCAAGCACGCTTGGAACCCAGAGACCATCGCCACCCTGCAGCTCGCAACCCGCAAGGGCGATTATGATCTCTTCAAGAAATATACACATCTCGTTGACGATAAGCAGGAGCCTATCTTCATCCGCGACTTCTTCAGCTTCCGCAAGAATCCTATCTCTATAGATAAGGTGGAGCCGGTAGAGGAAATCGTGAAGCACTTCGTTACCGGTGCGATGAGTTTCGGTGCCCTCTCCAAAGAGGCTCACGAGGCAATGGCACTCGCCATGAACGCCCTCGGTGCCCGAAGCAATACCGGTGAAGGTGGTGAGGATAACGAGCGATTCCATTCTACACAGGATGGCATCAGCCTCTCCAGCAAGACCAAGCAGGTGGCTTCCGGTCGATTCGGTGTGACAACAGAATATTTGGTAAATGCAGAGGAAATCCAGATCAAGGTGGCACAGGGTGCTAAACCGGGTGAGGGTGGTCAGTTGCCTGGCTTCAAGGTTAACGAGGTCATCGCCAAGACCCGTCACTCTATCCCTGGCATCAGCTTGATTTCTCCTCCACCTCATCACGATATCTACAGTATCGAGGATTTGGCTCAGCTCATCTTCGACCTCAAGAATGTGAACCCTAAGGCGGCTATCTCCGTGAAGTTGGTAGCTGAGAGTGGTGTGGGTACCATCGCTGCCGGTGTGGCTAAGGCGAAGGCCGACCTCATCGTTATCTCTGGTGCTGAGGGTGGTACAGGTGCCAGCCCTGCATCAAGTATGCGTTTCGCTGGTATCTCTCCTGAAATCGGACTTTCTGAAACCCAGCAGACACTGGTGAAGAACGGTCTTCGCGGACAGGTTCGCCTGCAGGTGGATGGTCAGTTGAAGAGCGGTCGTGACATCATCCTGATGGCTTTGCTCGGTGCTGAGGAATTCAGTTTCGGTACTGCCGCCCTCATCGTATTGGGTTGTGTCATGATGCGTAAGTGTAACTTGAATACCTGTCCTATGGGTGTTGCCACACAGGATCCTAAGCTCCGTGCGCACTTCCGTGGCAGCTACAAGTATCTTATCAACTACTTCCGCTTCCTCGCTGAGGAGGTTCGTGAGTATCTGGCAGAGATGGGTTACACCTCATTGAACGATATCATCGGTCATACCGAGCTCATCATCCGCAAGAAGGATGAGGAGATTGTTCCTACCGAGGGTTCGGATGCCGTAGAGCCAGAGGTGGCCAAGAGCATCAAGGAGAAGGCCGACTTGCTCGATTTCTCTCGTCTCTTGCATCGTGAGACAGGTCATTGCTCGCTCTATCATACTACCGAGCAGATTCATGACCTCGACAATGTACTCGACCAGCAGATTATCCGTGGTGCACAGCGTGCCATCGAGAATCAGGAAGAGGTGAACCTCGACTTCGCCATCAAGAATACCGATCGTGCTGCCGGTGTGATGCTGAGCGGTATGATTGCCGAGAAATATGGTGAGGCTGGTCTTCCAGACAAGACCGTGAACGTGAAGTTCAAGGGTTCTGCTGGTCAGAGCTTCGGTGCCTTCCTGGTTAAGGGAGTGGATTTCAAACTCGAAGGTGAGACCAATGACTATTTCGCCAAGGGACTTTCAGGAGGTCGTGTTTCCATCCTTCCTCCTATCCGCAGCAACTTCTCTGCTGAGGATAACATCATCGCCGGTAACACCGGTCTGTATGGTGCCACAAGCGGTGAGTTGTATATCAATGGTAAGGTAGGCGAGCGCTTCGGTGTTCGTAACTCCGGTGCCATCGCCGTGATTGAGGGTGCTGGCGACCACTGCTGCGAGTATATGACGGGCGGTAGAGTAGTAGTGCTCGGTGAAACTGGCCGTAACTTCGCCGCTGGTATGAGTGGTGGTGTTGCCTACGTATGGGATAAGAACCACAACTTCGATTACTTCTGTAACATGGATATGGTGGAGATTAACCTCGTGGAGGACAGCACCTATCGCAAGGAGTTGCATGAGTTGATTCGTCAGCATTATCTCTATACTGGCAGTAAGCTCGCCCGTACCATGCTCGATGACTGGAACCACTACGTAGAGGATTTCATCCAGGTAGTGCCAATCGAGTACAAGCGAGTTCTCCAGGAGGAGCAGGTAAAGAAGTTGCAGCAGAAGATTGCGGATATGCAGCGCGATTACTAATTTTAACATTAGAAAAAAGATGGGAAATCCAAAAGCATTTTTGACTATACCTCGCAAGGAAGCAGGTT
>CAVBFV010000121.1:0-8728 GCA_963594575.1 Lachnospiraceae bacterium
GATGCCAAGATAGCCCATCGCACCATCCGCCTGTTTGATGGACAGATTGTGGAGGCAGAGGGCAATCAGCTTTAACGTAAAAAGATGAGCAGAGACAGCTAGATTCTTATTGATTCCAATTTGTCAAAGGTAACACCATGATGCTTGTAGCGAATTCTCGAAAAAGATTTTTTGTCTGTCTATAGTAGCTCTATATAACATGCGATAATAGTAAATGCCATGCGCCAATCGGTTAAAAAGCCTTTTAAATGGTTTGCAACAACTTTTAACACTTAAAATGTTGTATAATTCAGAAAAAAATCTTAATTTTGCATCAATATATAGTTACTCTTAAAACCGTTGTTCTATTGTTTTCTAGCGATTACAAAGATACAACTTTTAGTGAGAAACTGTTTCTCCCATTATTTTTGGGCGGAAAACTTTAGTAAGTGATTATTTATTCATAAATTAATGTATAAAAACTATGAGGCTTAGAAAGATTTTAATGGTAGCAAGTGTGACTTTTGCTTGCGTTGCCCAAGCCCAGGATTTAACGATCCATGTTAATAAGAAAGGTAAAGTCGGGTTCGTTGATAAAAATGGAGCCGAAGTGATTAAATGTGCTTATGAGAGTGCCTATCCATTTTCAGGTGGATATGCGATTGTAACTAAATCAGGAAAGTCCGGTATAATAGATGAAAGGGGTAAGGTCGTTTTACCGCTGAAGTATACATCTATTATGCCTTGGAATCAGTCCCTTTATTTGATAAAGACAGGCAAGATACAGGGATTGGCAAGCCATGATGGAAAAGTGGTTCTTCCAACTAAGTATTCTTTTATTTCTAAGCCAAATTGTTATGGCAAGGCTTTAGTTGCGGTTGGGGGAAAGCAGTCTTCTTCTTCCGATAATAAGCAGTATATGCTCAATGCAAAATTGGGTATCATTGATGATAATGGTAGAGTACTGGTTACTCCAAAATATAAGGGAATTCATGAGTTTTCTTACAATACCAAGGGCGTATTTCCTTACAACGAAGGATTGCGTTTGTCGGCAGCAATTCATTCTTTGAAAGACACTTTGAAAACAGATTGTAAGTATATCGGTTTTAATAATGATCCTTTTGGCATCACAGGATGTGGTCTTATAGATGAAAATGGCAAGGAAATCCTTAAGATGGGAGTGTATGACCAATTGATGCTACCACAAAGCGGTATGGTCAGATATTATGATATCAAGAAGAAGCAAACAATTTGTGGCTATCACAATCTTGATACAGGTAAGGGCTTCGTTGCAGCTAAGTTTAAATTGAGTATAGCTGATATAAAGTTCTGGACTCATGGAGATTTTGATGGCGATATTGCACCTGTTAATGGTGAGACTTGGAACTTTGTCGATAAGACAGGTAAGATATTGCGCAAGGATTACAAACAGTTGAAACATAGCCAGAATGGTGAGTGGGCGGCACAGAACGTCTCTGGAAAATGGGATGTGTTTGATAGCTACAACCAAGACATAGTTTCGTTGTCTAACTATGAGGATATCAATTTCCCTACAGAAAAAGGTGATTTTGAGGTTTATTCTGTCAAAAAGGGAACTCGATATGGAGCAATTACTAAGGCTGGCAAAGAGGTAATTCCTTTTCAGTATGATTTTGTAGCTTCAAATACTTATGATGTCTTAGATGTTATGAAGGATAGTTTGTGGGGAGCTTATTCAGCCTCGGGAAATAAAATTATTCCTTTGTCTTACAAGAAAATAGTATTACCAAGCGAGCGTGGTTGTCAAGATTTCTGGGTGATGAAATCTGATAGTTTGTTTTATCATTTTAATGTGACATCGCAAAAAATATATGACTTAGGCTATGAGGCAGTTGCCAATTTTTCTAAGGGCATCGCTCATGTTCGCCCAGTTGGTATGAAAATAGAAAATTCAGAGGTAAATCGTTCTCAATTATTTGCCCCTAATACCAATCATAAGGATATAGCTTCTGTCAATCCTGAGGGACGGAGAGAGTGTTTTGGCTATTTGGTGAATACTAATGATGTGGTGCTGTTTGATTTACCGGTGTCTACTACCTATGTAGAACTCGTTATGGAACAGCTCAAAAAACGAGGAAACCGTAAGTTAACTGAGGCTGAGAAGAAAAATATCCTCTTGGATATAACTAAGGAAAATCGTAGCTATGATTTAAATTCAGTTTTGGATGAGGATGAGTGGAATTATTAAAATGTAGGAGATTATGAAAAAGATAATATTGACACTTATGATGAGTGCTGCCGTCATGGCTTCTTACGCCCAGGCGGAGCATGAAGATGTGATGAACTATCGTCGCAGTTCTTTATATTCTTTGATGGTGAATCATACAGACCAACAGTTTGCTAACGAGATAAAGGAGGCTTTCTTACAGATTCCTGTTCCGGATAAGTTTAATAATCATGACCTTAGTGTAAAGGTGCTTAATCTTGATAAAAAGCTTGATGGCGCAAAGAGTGATAAGGAAAATCCTGTGATAACGAAATTCCTGAAAGACAATAATGTTGCAAGTCGCTTGGTGGGACGCTGGTTCAATAGGGATATCTATACTGGTGCTTGTGATATGGAGTTGGTAAAGGAACGCGGACTTTATAATGCAACAGAGTTTGACCGCCAGTTGGCTAAGCATTCTGCTCGTGGAATGGCGTTGTTACAAGATGCAGGTGAAGACTTAATTGGTAATACCTTTGTGGTTGTTAATGACATTCGATATATAGACAAGAGTAAGGGCTCTAAGACGGTAGGTTCTATCTTCAAGGTATTGGGACAGGTTGCCGCAGCATATACTGGTGTTGACAGTTATAAGGACTTGGGTGATAATCTAGGTGATATTGCTGAGAGTTTAAAGGGGTTCTCTGTCCGAATCAATACGTTCCTTTATCGTCTGGATTGGAATCAGGACCAGGCTAATTTGTTTTATCAGGAGCAATATGGCGTAGGGGCTGATGCTGCAAAAAAGCAAAACTTTGAAAAGGCGCGTCCTAATTATCATTTGAAATATGTAGGTAAGGTAGAAAGCCAGGGTGGTACTACCTCTTTCCTTGGTATCAAGGAGGATGAGCCAATTATGATGGTAAGAAAAGCTTGCCAGCGTGCCATTGATGAGAATGTGGTGGATTTGCAACGTAGTTATGAGGAATTTAGAACCAAGACTCCACTTTTGACAGCAGAACCTCTTACTGCTTATATTGGTAAAAAGGAAGGCGTAACAGCTAAGTCGAGATACGAAGTCCTTGAAGTTGTATTGTTGGAAAATGGTTCTCATAAATATAAAAAGGTGGGAGAAATTCAGCCTATAGAGGGGCAAATTTGGGACAACCGATTTATGGCTACAGAGGAAGGTGCAGTAGGCAGTAACTTGAACTATACTACGTTCCGTGCCATCAGCGGTAAAAACTTTGCGAAAGGAATGTTGATAAGGGAAATTACGAATAAATAAATTATTTGGAAAATGAAAAGAATTTTGAGCTTGTTATGCCTAATGCTAATGTTGTCTCTTGTTGCATTTGCAAAGGGTAATGAGATGCCTCAGTATGATATAACTGGGGCTGGATCTGGCAATGAAGGCATGCTGTTGGTTAAGGTCTTCGTATATTCCAAGAAGGTGACTGATCAGGACTTGAAGCGTGCTGCTGTTCATGGTGTTGTTTTTCGAGGATGTTCTGGAAATAATAGTGGTGCTAAACAACCAGCGATGGCACCAGCAGAATCTGAAGCAAGCCATTCCGAATTTTGTAATGGATTCTTTGCTGCGCAGGGTGAATGTCAAAATTATGCTAGTATCATAGCTGGTTCTTATGAGCGTGTGAAGACATCCAAGGGAGTAAAGAGTGGCGCTATTGTTCAGGTAGACAAGAAGGCATTGCGCAAGGCTTTGGAAAAGGCTGGTGTAGTACGTTCTCTGTCTGCAGGTTTTTAACTTCTAATAAATATTGATGAATATGAGAATTATCAGTTTTATATTATTTGTATTGTTAGCATTGCCTTCTTTTGGTCAGTATCGTGATGTACGTATGCCAGAACAGCCTAAGGGCTCAAATTATCGTGATTATACTTCACAAGAACAGGGCTTTTGGTGTGCCGTAGAGACAGAAGGTGGTAGTAGCATCA
This sequence comes from Lachnospiraceae bacterium, assembly GCA_963594575.1. GTDB lineage: Bacteria > Bacteroidota > Bacteroidia > Bacteroidales > Bacteroidaceae > Prevotella. Next base: position 4,124 of record CAVBFV010000121.1, read on the forward strand.
TGGAGCATAAAACTAATATGCAATATGTGAACCTAACCTTTACTGGTGGTTATCGCATAAACGAGTTTTTGCGCTTAGGTGTAGGTTTTGGAGGCAGGATGTATGTTAATAATGCTAGTGTGAGAAATACCAATAGCAAGTTTGGAATACCAATCTTTGCCAATGTCCGTGGTAATTTCATATCAGCTCAGGATAGGGATGGCGTTCCTTTTTGGTCGCTCAATGTTGGTGGTATCACCAAAGAAGGTGCTTTCTTTAGCCCTACCATAGGTTATAGCTTTGGTGGACTTCGCAATAACTTTCAGGTTGGTGTTGCTTATACTTTGTCAAATCTCAAGGATAATGCCGGTGTAAAGCAAAACTATAACTATTTTGGCTTGAAACTTGGCTATGAATTTTAAATATTACGATTATGAAGAAAGTTATTTTGTGTATGCTGATGGTCTTTGCGACCTCAGTTTCTGTCATGGCGCAGAAGCAGGCGATCTACGACCGTTCTTCAATCAAGTGTATGGGGGTAGAATTGGATGGCTCCCAGACATTGAGAGTACTGGGCTATGGTCGTAATCGTTCTGATGCCAAGGAACAAGCCATGAAGAATGCCGTTTGGGCTGTAGTCTTTGATGGTATCCGTGAGGGAGTATCGGGATGCAATATGCGTCCGTTGGTGACAGAAGTGAATGCTCGTGAGCGATATGAGGACTATTTCAATGTGTTTTTTGCAGATGGAGGAGAGTATAAAAAATATGTTACTCTTAGAGATACCAAAAAACGTTCTGCTAATAAAAGCAAGGATAAGGTAGGCTATTCGTATGAGATGACCATTAGAGTGCTTCGCTCACAGCTCAAGGCGCGTTTAAAGGCTGATAATGTAATAGATAAAGATCACTTATAAAAAGAAAATATTATGAAGATAAGAAAAATGCTGATGATAGCCCTGCTGTTTTTTTCTTCTGTTGCTGTTTTTGGACAGGCGAAGAAACCTACCCTCATGGTAATGCCAAGTGATGCATGGTGTAACGAGCATGGGTATATGCAGACTTATGACAACCAGGGAACTCAGGAAAAAGTACCAGATTATAAGGCTGCTGTTTCTACGGATAAACAGTTGAATGCTGTTATTTCGAAAATCAACAATCTGATGGCTGATAGGGGATTTCCATTGAAAGATTTACAGCAAACTTTGAAAACCCTCAATAATGATGCTGCTGAGGATGCGCTCTTGACCAGCAAGGCTGGAAATTCTGTGGCAGAGAGCCCTTTGGATAGGTTGCGCCGTCGTGCCAAACCGGACATCATCATGGAAATAGATTGGACGGAGAATAAGATGGGACCAAAAAGTTCTATTACATATAATCTTCGTGCCTTGGATGCTTATTCTGACAAACAAGTTGCTGGTGCTGAGGGTACGGGCAAGGGATCTTTTTCTGCCGAACTTCCAGTCTTACTAGAAGAGGCAGTACAAGATCACATGGATGAATTTTGCGAGCGTTTGCAATCTCATTTTGAGGATATGGTGCAGAATGGTAGAGAAATATCTCTTGTAATGAAAGTATTTGATAATGGCTCCGGCTTGGATTTCGAGAAAGAATATGGTGACTATGAACTCAATGAAGTTATCGATAATTGGCTTAGCGACAATTGTGTGAATCATCGTTTCAATAAGTCCGACGGAACAGAAACTACGCTTATTTACGACCAGGTGAGAATACCTTTGTATAAGGAGAATGGACAAGCTATGGATACCTATTCGTTTGCTCGCAATATGGCCCGTTTTTTCAAGGCTGCTCCTTATAATATTCCAATCAAGACCGTAAATAAGGGCCTTGGTAAGTGTGAGTTGATATTTGGTGAAAAATAAAGGTTACAGGCAATGAGAAAGAATATATATAAGTGTTTGCTGACATCGACTTTGCTCTTGTCGGCGCAGGGGATGTTGGCGCAAGATTGCAATATCCCGATGTCGGTGATTGTGGATGAGGGCTTTGCTCATGTTACCGCCGAGAGTGCTTCTGTTTTGCAGACACAGTTGGAACGTCTTATCACCCAGTCGAAATTGGATGTGGGATGGAAAAATGCAAACTTTGCCATTACGGCAAAGTTTGATCAGTTGGACAGATATATTGTAAGTAGTGCGCCTACCCAGATAGCCAATGTATTTGGGGTTACATTGTATCTTGTGGATGTTTACAACCAAAAGCTTTTTGCTTCTGTATATGTTGAGGTAAAGGGCGTGGGCTCTAATGAAACAAAGGCTTCGCTGAATGCGATACGTCAGTTGAATGCAGGGAATGGAAAAATCAATACTTTCCTTTCTGGTGCAAAGAAAAAGATTATAAGCTATTATGATTCGCAACTACCTTCTCTAATTAAGGAAGCACGTTCCAAGGCTTCCTTCAAAAATTATGAGGAGGCTCTTGCCATGTTGGCGGTGGTTCCTACCTGCTGCAATGGCTATGATTCTGCAATGAAGGAGGCTATGAGAATCTATGTTCTTTATCGGGATACCTATTTCTTGGCTCGGTTGAATGAGGCTAAGGCTCTTTGGAGTTCCAATCCTACTCAGGCTGGTAGCGTACCTGTGGTGGCAATCTTGTCTTCGGTCGATCCTGATGCCAAATGCTATAAAGAAGCGATGGCACTTCTGTCGCAGGTTGCTAAAGTCGTAAAGACCGATGTGGATTATGAGACAAAGAAGAAGTATGAGGATGCTGTTGAACTAGAAAAACTACGCATCCAAACTATTGGGGAAATCGGTAAGGCGTATGCTGCAAATAGACCTATGAACCTTATATTTTTAGGACATGGCGGTGCTATCGCCACTCAGTCTCCAGTAGCAGTTCCATAATTAGATTTGATACTTGATATTTTAATAATTGAATGATATTCGACCACAAAATACTTTTATGTGTTTTGTGGTCGAACTTGTTCCGCATTTGCAAAACGAAGCGGGCATGAGAGCGCCACCATCGTCATGGTAACGCATAATGAGCATGATGCCAAGATAGCCCATCGCACCATCCGGTTGTTTGATGGACAGATAGTGGATGAGTAAAATCTTGTCTTATGGGAGTAAAGGTACCATATATATAGGTAGGCAGAGCACATTGCCATCTTTTTTCAAGTCCTTGGTGTAAACTAAGTATTTGTGCCCTGTTCTAGAACTGTATTTCTCGGAAAACTGATCGAGTGAAGCATGAGACTTATAGCCAGAAGACTTTACTTCTATAGGACTTATCTTGCTCCCATCTGCCTGCAAAAAATCGATTTCGTAATATCCTTTGCCGTCATGCTTGGGTATGGTATGGTAATACAAGTCTTTGCCGGAAGTTCTGAGCATTTGAGCCACTACATTCTCATAGATGTACCCTAGATTGGTGTCTAATTTGTCGCTCAGCAATTTGTTGTAGATGATATTGTCTGTGAATTTCTTAGACTTATAAGCCAATGTGACGAAGAGTCCCGTATCTGAAGTATACATCTTATATCGTTGCAAATCTTTTGTAAGGGCTAAGTCAACATTGGGGTCGTTGGAGTGGTAGGCTATGTTTGCCACTCTGGATTCTTCCATCAGTTGGACAATGTCGATTATCCTGTCTTGCTTTTCTCCAGGGATGACAGTCGAGATAGTATATCGTGAGGCATTCTTGCTCAGTTGTGAAGGTATGGCGTCGAACATAGCGGTTGCTTTGCCCGACGTATCTATTTTTCTGAGGTCTTCTTCGTAAAGGGCGATGATGTCCCGCTTCACGGTGTCTACTTCGCTAAGGTCGTTGGTTTTGATGTATTTGTCTACGGCTTGTGGCATTCCACCGACCAGCATGTATAGTCTGAAGTCTCTCATCAGTTTACGGTGGATTGCTTCGCCGAGAGGTTGTTTTTTCTCAAGTACAGTTTTTAGCAGAGTAAATGAGACGTTGTCGCCCATGGCCCATCTGAACTCTTCGAAGTCCATTGGGTGCATGGTGATTCGTGTCTCCTCGCTAGGAATGATGATGTTTTGTACATTCTTGCGGATGGAGATGAGTGAGCCAGTCTCTATATAGTCGTATCGATGGTCTTTTACTAGATGCTTGATGGCTTGTCGTGCCTTAGGATTATTTTGCACTTCATCAAAGATAATGAGGGATTTGCGCTCCTTCAAACTGACGTTGTAGTTAAGCTGTAAACGTAGGAATATATAGTTCAGGTCAGATAGGTCATTGAATAGGTCGTTGATTTCGGTAGCTGTCTTCGAGAAATCCACCAATATATACGAAGAATATTCGTTTTTTGCGAATTCTTCTACGATGGTAGACTTGCCGATTCGTCTCGCTCCTTCTATTAATAGGGCGGTTTCTCCCTGTCGCTCTTCTTTCCATCTGAGCATCTCTTGGTATATTTTTCTTTTGAATAAATTTGTTTGCTCCATATTTTGCTTATAATTAATGATTTACGTGTGCAAAGATAAGACTTTTGCCGAAATCCGCAAAATGTTTTAACCTTATTTTGCCGAAATCCGCAAAATGTTTTAGCGTGAATATGCCGAAATCCGCAAAATGTTTGAGCATATTAGAAGAGGAATGTCATAAATCGCTTGGTGTTAGCCTCTTTCTGCTTCAGCTC
>CAVBFV010000122.1:0-8673 GCA_963594575.1 Lachnospiraceae bacterium
GTAGATGGTGCTGTGGATAGAAACAACTCTGAGGGCCGTGGTGGCGCTATCCCATCTCTCGGTGAGATCCGTAACTGCCACATCAACGTGGGTACCGGCAAAGAGCTCACCATCCGTGAACTTTCTGAGCTTGTAGTAAAGGCAGTAGGTTTCGAAGGCGAGGTAGAGTTTGACGCCAGCAAGCCAGATGGAACCATGCGCAAGCTCATCTCTGTAGATAAGCTCCACAGCCTCGGCTGGACGCATAAGGTAGAGATTGAGGATGGTGTGAAGAAACTCTTCGACTGGTATCAGGAGAGTCTGAAAGACTAATAAAGAATATCGACTATGGATACAGAACAACTTTCTATGACCAAGAAAACCCTTGTGGGAGTACAGTTCCTGTTTGTGGCTTTCGGTGCAACGGTTCTAGTGCCTCTTCTGATAGGCATCGATCCGGCAACGGCTCTCTTCACCGCTGGTGTAGGAACCTTTCTTTTTCACTTCATCACCAAGGGTAAGGTGCCCATTTTTCTGGGCAGTTCCTTCGCCTTTATCGCCCCTATCATCGCTGCTACCAAGCAATGGGGACTACCGGGAACCATCGCCGGACTAACCAGCGTTTCTCTGGTGTATTTCGTCATGAGCGCCTTAGTGAAATGGCAAGGCAAAAAACTGCTGGATAGGATTTTTCCTCCGGTAGTCATCGGTCCCGCCATCATCCTCATCGGTCTTTCCCTTTCGGGCAGCGCTGTGGGTATGGCAAAGACCAATTGGATTCTCGCCTTCTCATCGCTCATCACCGCTATTCTGGTGCTTACCTTCTGCAAGGGCCTGATGAAGCTGGTTCCTATCATTTCGGGGGTAATCGTGGGCTACGTCATCGCCATCTTCATGGGCGAGGTAGATTTCTCGGGCGTGGCAGCGGCATCATGGTTCTCCTGTCCTGTATCCTTCGATACCATCACCCATTTCTCCTGGGCTCCATTCCTCTATATGTTGCCCGTGGCGATAGCTCCGGTGCTGGAGCATATCGGCGATGTATATGTGGTGAGTGCCGTAGCCAAGAAGGATTTCGTGGCAGATCCGGGATTGCATCGCACGATGTTGGGCGATGGACTGGCATGTCTCTGTTCAGCCTTTCTGGGCGGACCTCCTGAGACTACTTATTCAGAGGTAACAGGTGCGATGTCTATCACCAAGGTAACGAGTCCTGCCGTGATTCGCATATCCGCAGCCACCGCCATCTGTTTCTCTATCGTGGGCAAGTTGAGTGCTTTGTTGCAGAGTATTCCTCAGGCGGTTTTAGGTGGCATCATGCTGCTGCTTTTCGGAACCATCGCAAGTGTGGGCGTTCAGAATCTGATGCAGAACAAGGTAGACATGAATGAAACCCGCAATGTCATCATCATCTCTGTGATGCTGACGATGGGCTTGGGTGGCGCCGTTCTCTCATCCGGTTCCTTCGCCATTTCCGGCATCGGTCTTTCCGCCGTCATCGGCGTAGTTCTCAACCTCGTTCTTCCTAAGACGAAGAAGAAAGAGGCATAAATAAGGAAAAAGCTTTGAAAACGAGATTGTTTTCAAAGCTTTTTTCTTTTTTATTAGAACAAGAAGAGGGGTAAAACAAGGATTTTAACCTACTAAAACAGTTCTTTCAACTAAGAATAAAAGCATTTATAACTAGATAAAATCTCCGTTCATAGACGTTGAATGTCCGTTCAAAGACGTTGAACCGCCGTTCAAAGACGCTGAACCGCGGTTCAACGTCTATGAACGGAGATTTCAATAGGGTTAAAGAACATTTTATCCTATAATCAACCAAGACTTTTCCAGAGATTAACACATTATTAATACAGGAAGAAGGAAGAAAGGAGATAAGAGGAGAGTCCGAATCTTGCGCTTGGCAATGGGGCGGCAAAGTAATAGTTCTGGTCGTTATTCTTATCCAGGAAATTCACCTGCTTCATGCCGAAGAATGGCAGACCTTGTGGGAAGAGGCGGGCAAAATCGGTTACACCTCCAGAAAGAGCAGGACTGCCTGCCTGATAATCGAAATTCCAACTCTTGTCGAATGCTAATGGAGCACCATTCTCCACTTTATCAATCTCGCAGTTGATATTCATCTTCTCGCTCTGCTTGAAGTTTTTGAAGAGAGGGTTGAGCTGACCAGCCACGCTGCTCTTGATGTCGGTATCACACCGAAGTACCTCTCCACTATCAGCAAGAAAGTCAGCGGCAAATCGCCCCTGGAGTGGATATCGGAATATGTTATGGAGGATATCCGTTATTATCTTGCCAACACGGATCTGACCATTAATGAGATTTCCGATACGCTGGGCTTCCCCAACGCATCGTTCTTCGGTAAATATTTCAAGCAGCAGCTCGGCTGCACACCACTGGAATACAGAAACCGGATAAAAAGAGGGTAAAATCAATATAGAGCAGCACGTTAAGAGTAACTGCTGCTCTCACCTGCGGACGGTTGTCCTCATCGACCGTAGCCACATGCTTTTGCATATATTCCACAAACCACCGAGCAAGAATTCTACAAATCACCGAATAAAAGTTCTACAAATCACCGAATAAAAGTTCTACAAATCACCGAATGAAACTTCTACAAATCACCGATTTCTTTAAAAAGATTCCTGATTTTCAGTTTTTTTTTGTATTTTTGCAGCAGATTTAAATTCAAAGATTATGAACGGATATAGACAGCGCATTGCAGACTCATTATTGAAGGACAAATTAGATGCCTTTGGAGCAGTTTTGATAGAAGGGCCAAAATGGTGTGGTAAGACTACAACGGCCGAACAACAAGCTAAGAGTATTCTTTATATGGCAGACCCTTCTCGCCTGAACCAGAACAAGGAATTAGCTCGCATCAATCCTCAATTTTTGTTGGAAGGTTCCACACCACGCCTAATAGATGAATGGCAGGAAGCACCTCAATTGTGGGATGCTGCACGTTTTGAGATAGACCATCGTAGTGAAATTGGGCAATTTATTTTTACGGGGTCTGCAGTTCCTGCCGATTCCTCACTATTAAGTCATACGGGTACTGGGCGGTTCTCATGGCTGAGAATGCGTCCGATGAGCTTGTTTGAGTCAGGTGAGTCAACTGGTGAAATTAGTTTATCTGCCATTATCAAGGGAGATAAAAAGCAATTTGGTACAAGTCGATTAAGTTTGGAAGATGTTGCTTTTTTGCTTTGTCGTGGTGGTTGGCCTCAAGCTGTAGGCATGAAAAACAAGCCAGCATTAGCTCAAGCTTACGCTTATCTGGATGCGGTGGTAAAGAGTGACATTTCTCGTGCAGACAATGTACAACGCAACGAACTTAGAGCTCGTCGCTTGATGCGTTCTTATGCTCGCCACCAAGGTACATCTGTTTCTATGGCAGCTCTGAGAGCAGATTTGGCTAACAATGAGGAACAATCGTTTGATGAAACCTCTATCGTTTCTTATCTAGATGCCCTTCGAAAGATTTTCGTGATAGAAGACGTGCAGGCATGGAATCCCAACTTGCGTTCGAAAACTGCTATTCGCACTACTGACACACGTTATTTCGTAGATTCTTCGATTGGTGCTGCTGCACTAGAGTTAGGACCAGATGATTTGATGAATGACCTCAACACTTTTGGTTTACTGTTTGAAACGCTTTGTATGCGAGACTTGAGAGTTTATGCTGATGCTTTAGAAGGCAAGATATACCATTTCCGTGATAGTAGTGGTTTGGAATGTGATGCTGTTTTGCATCTTAGAGCAGGAGTGTATGGGCTTATAGAAATCAAGTTAGGTGGCGACAGATTAATCAACGAAGGTGCAGCCAATCTCTTGAAACTTCAGTCCAAGATAGATACCGACAAGATGAAGAAACCTGCCTTTTTGATGGTACTCACAGCCGTAGGTGATTATGCCTTCCAGCGTGAGGATGGGGTATATGTAGTACCAATTGGTAGTTTAAAGCCATAAGCAAGGTAAAGAAATTGGAAATCATCAGAAATTTAGATGACAAAAAAAAGCGTGCAGGCGACTATGATGTGGCTTGCACGCTTTTTCCTTTTATATTCTTTTTATATTCATCCTACAGCCACGCTCCGAATCTTGCGCTTGGCAATGGGGCGGCAAAGTAATAGTTCTGGTCGTTATTCTTATCCAGGAAATTCACCTGCTTCATGCCGAAGAATGGCAGACCTTGTGGGAAGAGGCGGGCAAAATCGGTTACACCTCCAGAAAGAGCAGGACTGCCTGCCTGATAATCGAAATTCCAACTCTTGTCGAATGCTAATGGAGCACCATTCTCCACTTTATCAATCTCGCAGTTGATATTCATCTTCTCGCTCTGCTTGAAGTTTTTGAAGAGAGGGTTGAGCTGACCAGCCACGCTGCTCTTGATGTCGGTATCAAACCAGATGCCGAGCTCTGCACCCTTCGCCATCTGCGCTACGCCTGTCTCTGTAGATGCAAAGTAGTAGTTTGGTGTAAGACGACTGTGCTCCATATCAGCACCATCCTTCTTTGGCTGCTTCAGTCCGAAACGGGAATCGTAGATGAGGTTGTTCACGAAGATTGGCTTAGCTGCCTTCTCTACCCAGACAGAACCACCCTTCTTGTTCTTGGAACGGCGCCAGCCACAGTTGATGATGGTGTTGTTATAGGCGGTCATCTCAGAGAGAGGAATTACCTCGCTATTTCCGGCATTCGAAAGCTTGAAGGCGTTGGTGCAGGCATTGTAGATGATATTGTTGGCAACATCGAGCTTGCAACCCGCCTTCACGTTGATGGCCTCACCGCCATCGGCAGCATTTCCGCTATCAGCAAATATATTATTGATAATCACGCCGTTACCACCGGTAAAGTAAGTCTGGTCGTTGTAGTTGTCATGGAAGAAACTATTTGCCATCACAAACTTGCCGTTCACATTACAGAAGTGGAAGGCTGGCACACCGCCATCGATGGTGGTCTTGAAAAGTTTGTTCTGGAAAGAAGCAGAACTCTCGGTAGGAGTAGCGCCGGCATAGGCCACATCCACGTGGTTGAGCACCACTTCTTCGGAATTGTATCCGCAGATGATGCCGCCCCAATCAGCAGGCTTCCTGGTATCAGAAGTAAAGACTACTGGCTTCTCGGCAGTTCCCATACAATAGAGATTGCCCAATACCACGATTTCTACCGGCACCTGAACCTCTGACTTGCAGGTAACGGTTACGCCCGGCTCAATGTAGAGCGATGCTCCTACAGGAATCTCAACGCTCTGGCTCAGGGTAGTATCCTTGGTCCAAACCACAGAACCGGCAGGATATTCTGCCACCTTCGTTGTAAAGGTATTTTCAGAACCCTGGTTCTCATTACTTCCATTACCGCCATTATTCACGTAATCGTATGGATTGATATTATCGTTCTCGCAAGATGTGGAGAACATTGCAGCTGCTGCCATCAACAGCAAAGCAGCAAAAGTATTTATCTTTTTCATTTTTTACCTTTTTACTTTTTTACCTTTTTACCTTTTAAAGTTTGTATCTTACTCCCAGCAGGAAAGTTCTGCCATACTGATAAGTTCCCACGATGGTCTTATCGCTCTTCTGTCCCTCATACTCCAGGTTGCTTTTGTTCACGGTCTTCAAGTATCTCTCACGCTTGGCATCGAGCAGATTGTTTGCCTTGAAGAAGATGGAGATGCCGTTCTTGAATTGCTTCTCGGCACTCAGATCGAGACCGAACATCGCCTTATCCCACTGGTCGGCATCCTTGAAAGGAGAAACCAGGGCAAGCTTGGTGCCCGTGAAGGAAGAGGCCAACTGAGCGTTCCAGCCATTCTCCGTATCCTTATATAATAAGGAGATGTTGGCGGTATGAGGAGCCTGGTTAACCAGCGGACGGGTCTGGGTTACGCCCGTCTTATACTCGGCACTACCCTCCTGGTACTCACGCTTCGAGGTGGTGATTTCAGAATGGGTGTAAGTATAATTCGCCTTTACTCCGAAGTGGCGGATGTACTTGATCACATCAATTTCGAAGCCCATATTCTTGGCATTACCCAGGTTATCCGGCATATAGTAGGCATCGGTTCCGGCACCAATCTTGCCATCCGATGTTACGAACACCTGCTCTATAGGGTCTTTCAGATACTTATAGAATACGCCGGCAAGAATCTGCTCGGTCTTGCTTGGGAACCACTCCCAGCGCAGGTCGATATTGTCGATGCGGGCACGCTTCAGGTTTGGATTACCCTTCTCCTGATACTCCTCGCCCATAATCTGATAAGGCACAATCTCGTAGAAGCCCGGACGGTTGATGGAGCGATAGTAAGAGAGACGCACGTTCATCTTCCTGGTTGGCGTCCACTTGATGGATGCCGATGGCAGATAATCCCAGTAGCTCTGCTCGCCCACCTGTCCCATGTTGCGGAAGTGCTGGAGCATGGTGTAAATCTGGTTGGTGTGCTCGGCACGGAAACCGGCATTCAGTTCGCCCACCTCGCTCTTCAGGGTTACCATGGCGTAGGCTCCGCCGATGTGCTCCTTGGAATCGTAGTTGAGCTGAGAAGCCTGAGAATAAGGAGTCTTGCAAACCCAATCGATGTTGGCATACTGGTCTATTCCGTTGCCATCCAATCGCTGCGAGATGTCGGCAGGATTGAAGATATAAGAATAATATCTGTTGCTGCGTTCCTTTCTGCGATACTGTGCTCCCGCTTTCCAGAGAGCCTCCACAGAGTTGGCGAAATGGGTATCGTAAGAGAGGTTGATGTAACCCGCCCAGTCGGTATCCTTGTTGTGCTGGAATCGGCGCTCGGCACTCTTAGGCAGGGTTTTGGTGATGTTCTTTTCGCCTTCCCAGATGGAACCCGAAACGGCATCGCCGCCATTCTCGGCAGTTCTGCTTATGGTGTTGGTCAGGGTAACGTAAGTTCTGTCCGGATCTTCCTCCTTAGCCTGCGAGAATACGCCCGACCAATCGAGGGTAAAATCCTTGGTAAGATGATGCGTACCTTTCAGATTGGTGGCGAAGATGCTCTGGGTGGTTGAGAGAGAGCGCACCTCATCATCCTGGGTGTAGCTGTCGGCTCCGATGTATTCGGTATTGACGCTATTGTTGTATCTGGTGCCCTTGGAATTGGTGCGCACATACATGTTGTACCATTCCAGCTTGTGGCCAGGCAGGGTTAAGTCGAACTTGGCATGAGCACCCGCAGTAAGGTCGTGGATGCTATAGTAGCGATGCTGCAGATTGGAAATGTACATGGCCTGCTCGCCCGAAGCCATCTTTACGGAATTGTAGGTGCGCTCGGTACCACGGAAAACATTCTGCACACTTCCGGCAAGCATCACGCCCAGGCGGTCGTTCCAGAAGCGGTTGCCGATGCTCAGACCTCCTATGAAGTTAGGAGCTGGAAGAGAATGGCTCTTCAACTGAACAGGACCGTTCTTGAAATCGCTCATCTGCGCCTTGTAGTCTTTTCCGAAAGCCTCGTAAGGAGATTTCTTTGTATAATCAGAGCGGTTGCTGGTAAGATAATCTCTGCCATCCTTCCAGAAATAATCACTTGCTCCGATGGCAGCATTCGCCTGAATCTGGAAGCGGGATGGGGCATCCTTCATCACCATATCCACCACGCCGCCGGCTGCATCGCCTTCCATATCGGCAGTCAGAGACTTGGAAACCACGAGGCGGTCCATCAGATCTGAAGGGAAGATATTCAATGGGATGTAACGGTTTTTATCATCCGGACTAGGAATCTTCACGCCGTTCACCAGGGTGTAGTTGTAGCGCTTGTCCATACCTCGGAGGATGGCGTAGGAAGCCTCGCCCGATGCATCACGCTCCATGGTGACACCTGATACTCGCTGCAGAACGCTCGCCACGTTGACATCAGGCGAAAGCTGGATGCTCTGCTGGCTCATCACGTTGAGCACGTTGCCTGCATTCTTCACGGTTTCTATGGCACTTCGGTCGCTGCGGTATTCACGATGACCGGTAACCACCACTTCGCCCAACTGCTTCTGGTCTTCATCCATCGGAATATCCACCTTGTCTTTCTTAGCTACATCCACTACCATCTCCCTAGTCTTGTACGACATGTAGGAAACGATGATGGTAAACTTGCCTTTATCAGGCAATTCATGCAGGGTGAACGTACCATCAAGTCCGGTGGTGGTACTCACGTTGGGCAGCTCCTTTACCCGGATTACGGTTCCGATGAGGGGTTCGCCCGTTTTGTTATCCTTGACTATACCATCCAGCGTGTGGGCGTGGATGGCGGTAGTCGCAGCGGCAAGAAGCGCCGCACTCAGTAAAAATCTTTTCATCTATATCGCTATTGAAATCTTCATTCGTTTCTTTTCGCAAAAAAGCTCTTTTTTCCTTTATGATAAATGGGGGACCAGCGATGGAATCGCTGGGAACGGGGGTGCAAAGGGGTTAAAGCTCTTTTTACTTTTTTACCTTTTTACTTTTTTACCTTTAAAACCGTGTGAATGATTTTTCCATCCTTGTCAATCATCGACATTCTGAGCTGCTTCTTATCTGCTGTAAATACAGAGAAGCCATCGGCAGGACTGCAGAACACGGTGCCATCGATAGGCTTCACAGAGCGAGCCAGAGATGAAGAGGAATTGACTACATAGTCGATGTTATCGCCCTTCTTCTGGATGTGCTGGAAGTTGTGGATGTGACCGCAGGCATAAATCG
>CAVBFV010000123.1:0-8648 GCA_963594575.1 Lachnospiraceae bacterium
ATGCACCAAAGCCAAAGGTAGATACCACCAAGGTAGACAGTACCGCCTTCCAGGAGGAGATCGTTCTCGATGACGAAGGCAACCCTGTTATCCGCGAGATTCCTGCCAAGAAGGCTGAAGGCGAAGCCACCGGTTCAGCTACAACAGAAGAAAAGAAAGAGAAGAAGAAGGCCAAGCCAACCGAGCAGCCTATCAACTTCGATGACCTCTAAAATTATAATGTTAAGTGTTGAATGTTAAGTGTTAAGTTTTCATTCTTGCTTACTCGTAGCGCAAGGACGCAAGCCTAATTTAACATTTAACACTTAACATTTAACATTCCCTCAAAATGAACATTGATCTCGACAATCCGGAGTTGCAGAATGCACTCCAAATCATACAGTTTACCCGTCGTTCGCTTTTCCTTACCGGAAAGGCGGGGACGGGTAAATCTACTTTCTTACGTTATATAGCCGCCAATACCAAGAAGAAACATATCATTCTTGCCCCAACAGGCATTGCGGCCATCAACGCCGGAGGAAGCACGCTCCACAGCTTTTTCAAGCTTCCTTTCCACCCGCTGCTGCCCAACGACAGCATGTATTCCGTTCGCAACATCCGCAACACCCTAAAGTATAATTCAGAGAAGATAAAGATTATCCGCGAGGTAGAGCTCATCATCATCGATGAGATCAGTATGGTTCGTGCCGATATCATCGATTTCCTGGACAAGGTATTGCGGGTATATTGCCGCAACATGCGAGAGCCTTTCGGGGGCAAGCAGCTGCTTCTGGTGGGCGATATCTTCCAGCTGGAGCCTGTGGTAAGAGAGGACGACCGCCGTCTGCTCAGTCCCTTCTACCGCAGCAGTTTCTTCTTCGATGCCAAGGTGTTCGAATACTTCAAGCTCGTGAGCATCGAACTCAAGAAGGTATACCGTCAGAGCGATCCCGTTTTCATCAGCATCCTCGACCATATCCGCACGTCTCAGGTGCCCATGCAGGATCTACAGCGCCTCAACCAGCGTGTGGGAGCCCAGCTCGATGAAGGTAATTCCAAACTTGCCATCACCCTCTCTACACGCCGCGATACGGTAGATTACATTAACGACAGCCAGCTCCAGCGTCTTCCGGGAGAGCCTTGCCTCTTCCGTGGCCACATACAGGGCGAGTTTCCGGAGAGCAGTCTCCCTACTCCTATCGAGCTTTACCTCAAGACGGGGGCTCAGGTTATCTTCATCAAGAATGATATCGAGCATCAGTGGGTGAATGGCACGCTGGGCACCATCATTGGTTTTGATGAGGATGAGGATGCCAAGATTTATGTGCGCACCGAGGAAGGAAAGGATGTGATGGTGGAGCCTGCGGCATGGAGCAACATGAGATACCATTTCAATGAGGTTGAGAAAAAGATTGAGGAGGAAGAGATTGGCAGATACGAGCAGTACCCCATCCGTCTGGCTTGGGCGATAACGGTTCATAAGAGCCAGGGCCTCACCTTCAACCAGGTGAAGATTGATTTCACGGGTGGTGTCTTTGCGGGCGGACAGACGTATGTTGCCTTGTCCCGCTGCACCAGTCTCGAGGGCATCAGTCTTCAGGAGCCGTTGCGTCAGAGTGATGTTTTCGTGCGCAATGATGTCAAGCAGTTTGCCCGTCATTACAACGACCAGAGCACCATCAACACTGCGCTTACCCAGAGTAAGGCCGACAAGCAGTATCATGATGCCGTCAAGGCCTTTGACAGGGGCGATATGCAGTCGGCTCTCGACAACTTCTTCCTTGCCATCCACAGCCGTTATGACATCGAGCAGCCGCTTGCCAAGCGTTTCATCCGCAAAAAGCTGAACAGGGTGAACGAGCTTCAGGCAGAGAACGAGCGGTTGCGCGAAGAAATAAGAAAGAAGGATGAAGAGAAGGAGAAGCAGCAGAAGTTCCTCAAGCGCCTTGCCACGGAGTATGTGATTATGGGGAAGGAGTGCGAAAAAGAGGGCATGAAAGAGGCTGCCATCATGAATTACCGCAAGGCCCTCACCCTTTATCCTGAGCACCCGGAGGCGAAAAAGAGGCTTTTAAAGGTAAAAAAGTAAAAGGGTAAAAAAGTAATAT
Source organism: Lachnospiraceae bacterium (assembly GCA_963594575.1). Classification (GTDB taxonomy): domain Bacteria; phylum Bacteroidota; class Bacteroidia; order Bacteroidales; family Bacteroidaceae; genus Prevotella. Next base: position 2,088 of record CAVBFV010000123.1, read on the forward strand.
AGATAAAACAAAAAAACAGGCAAAATGATTTTGCCTGTTTTTTTGTTTTATCTATAAGCTGAAAAGCTCTATTAACTATAAACTTTCAACTATAAACTATCATCTAGTACCATTGTACAGCGTTCGAATAACCGCTGCGCTTGTCGTATTTCAGCGCATCTGTCAAGGTGGCTGCGTTACAACGGAAGGTGAAGTTGTAGCTCGTATATGGAGCGAGAACCACAGAACAGCTCATGTTAAAACAGTGAAGATCACGAGCCAAACTGGCGGTGGTCATACTGATCTTGTGGTTGTCAAAATCATAACCGGATGAGAAACTGATGTTCCAGCCATCACTGATTCTTACGTTACCACTCATGTTCAGAGTCTGGGTAAACTTGTATGCATAGCGCATCGTCTTCTCATTGAACTTCTCTCTTCGCGTATCCTCGCGCATCGTTACACCATAACCGAAGGTCAGCGACCATGGCATCTTAAACGCCATATAACCATCTGAATCCGTTTCAGCCTTACCGCCCTTCTTGGCTGCCGTCTTACCCTTCTCCATGCTGTCGTCTACGTTGCTTTCGATGTCGGTATCCAGACCTTCATCGTCATCATCATTGCGCTGGCTGTCCTTCTTGTCGTCCTCATCATCGCCCCCGCCAAAGAGTTTCTTCAGCTTCTCCGGGTTCAGTGTGAACGAGAAGTTCTGCGACATACCCTGGAATCGTCCGAACCTGCCCTTGCCCCACTCCGTATGGGTACCCACATAAACATTGTTCTGGTCGTCCAGCTCGTAGGCATAGGTGGCAAACACAGCGTTCATGTTGAAGGTATAGTTCTTCCACCACTTCAGTCTGAGGTTGATGTTCATATCGCTCCAAGGGCGAACCTTGGCTGCGGTATTGTAACTCATGTTGATGTCGAACGCATCGATGATACTGAGTTTCTTGTATCCGGTAGAGTCCTTGTCGCTCTTCACCTTCATCTCGATGTTGTTGCCCAGGGTAAACGAGATGTTACCGCTCTTACCCTTGCCAGGCGCACCGTAGAGGGCGTTGGCATACTTAGAATAGCTCACCAGCGATACGTTTCCGTCGGCATCGGTCTTCTGGTAGGTGTCCCAGTAGCCGTAGCGTGAAGCTCCGAAGTCTGGGGCATAACTGAAACTCACCGTAGGCGTAAACACGTGGCGCACAGCCTGTATCTTATCTCCGAAGAGCTTGCGGCTTGGTATGTAGAAACCATAGAGCTTGGTAGAGAGACCTACGCTCATGTTCCAGTTATACACGTTGTTGAAACCGTAGATGGTATCACATTTCTCCGTTTGGCTGGCTTCATCCCATGATCTCTCCACCTTGTTGGTATACATACGGTCGGTGAAATTGAACGATGGGTTCACGTTGAGATATTTGAAGAGCGTGAATGTAGCGCTCACCGGTATCTGATGCTGCCATCCGTTACGCCAGTCCTTGATGAGTGAACTGTGCATCAGCTTATCCTCTTTGGTATTGATGCTGTTAGAGATGTGTCCCGTATAGCTCATGGCTATCTTCTCGTACCATTTCTCATCGCCCACCATCTTCTTTCTTCTGAACGGATAGAAGCGGGAGATGCTGATGTTGAGGTCGGGCAGCGTCATGGCGATGGATGAATCGCGCATGTTCTGCGAGAGGTTGGCGGTGGAACTAAGCGTCATACCGATGCTTGAGAACGAGGTGCTCCAGTTAACAGATGAGGTTCGCGTACTCTGCGTCATCGTCTGCGGATTGTAGAGCGAATTGAGGTTGTTGCGTTCGTAGCTCGATGTGGCGAAGTTCACACTTGCCGAAAGCGAACTGTATGGGTTTGCCTTGCTGTCCTGGCGGTGGCTCCATTGCAGTTTGAAGCTCTCCTGCTCGGTAAAGTCTGGCATTCCCTTGTCACCGTTCTTCGTATCCTGGTAACTGAAGAAGAAGGAACCCGAGTATTTGTATCTCTTTCGGTAGTTGCTGGCTGCCGAGAGTCCCCACGATCCCTTGGTATAAATCTCGCCCAGCAGTTTCAGGTCCCATTTATCGTTCATGGCGAAATAATATCCACCATCTCTGAGATAGAATCCTCGTGCCGTTTCATCGCCGTAGGTTGGCATGATGAAACCGCTGCTGTAGCTCTTGGTGAACGGGAAGAAGCCGTAAGGGATTGCAAGCGGCATAGGCACATCGCACACCACGAGATAGGCTGGTCCGAATACCACATCCTTGCCCGGCCTTACCTTGGCTCGGGAGAGCGAGATGTAGAAGTCGGGATGCGGATCATCGCAGGTGGTATACCTTCCGTGCTGCAGATAGATGACTCCCGATGAGTCTCGTTTCGACTTCATACCGGTCAGGAATCCGTCTTCCTGTTCTGTATATACATTATTAATAAGGGCCTTCTTGCTCTTGAAGTTGAATTTGATGGTGTCGGTATCATAGGTATCGCTACCCATCTTGAAGACAGGTTTGCCCTTGATGCCTCCCTCCGCCGTACTGTCGGGTGTACCCATCGCCTTCACGTTGCTCTTGTCCATATCCATGGAGATGCGGTCGGAACTGAGGTCCATGTTGGTATACTTCACGTTGGAGTTTCCGTAGAGATATGCCACCTTGTTCTTGGCATCGTATACGAGAGAGTCGTCCGCCAGATAGTTAACCGGTGCGTCTACTCCACCCTGTTTCTTTCTGGCGATACTGTCGAGGCGGATACTGTCATCCACCACTTTATTATGTTTCCATATAGCTTTCTGCAGCGAGTCCATCTGCGTGGTGTCGTCAGCCTGTTTCAGTTTGGGATTTATTTCGTTGCCCAGCGAGTCTACGAACACACTGTCACCCACGCTGTCCACGGTTTCCGTCTTCTCCTTCTTCTTTTTCTTTTTCGAATCGGGCGTACCTGGGTTAGCCACCATCATACAGGAGATGGCAGCGAGCAGCAGCATAGCTATCGTCGATTGTTTTCTCATTCAATAAATTAGAATTCTATTCAAACATGCGTTCCCATTGCTGGAAGCGTTTTACTCCTTCCTCACCGAACTTCATGAGACTTTTTTCTGCTTTCTCTATAGTCTTTTCCCGGTCGAGGTGAGTTTTGCTGAAGAATTTATCAGCGTAGCATATCACCTTCTCCTCCATGGTTTCCGGCAGGAAATCCTGCTGTGGCAGGGGCAGGTTCTGTGCTATGATCTGTTCCTTTGTGATGCCTGCACCGGTATGGCGCTCGCACACGCGGGCGTGTCGTTCATATCCTTCCTTGCGCAGGATTTCTGCCCCCAATCGTCCGTGGCAAATGTAAGGCTGCGAGCCGAAACACTGTATGCCTGGGGCATCGGTCATGAAGATGCCGAGGTCGTGGAGCATGGCTGCTTCTTCGATAAACTGGGCATCGAGTTGCAATTCGGGATGATACGAAACAATCTGTAGCGCTTTTCGCGCTACAGATTGGCTATGTGTGATGAGGATATGCCGAAGCTCATTATCCTCAGGATAATACTTATCAATAATAGCTTGATAATTCATTTCTATTATATTTACTCCGCATTGCGCTCGATGTAAGCGATAACATCGCCCTTGCGCACCTTGCTGCCCTGCTTGGCATTGATTTCTACGAGCTTGCCGCCCAATGCTGCCGGGATGGTTTCAAATTCGCCCCAAGGAGCCTGGATATAGCAGAAGGCATCACCTTCCTTATATTCCTTGCCGATGTATGGCTCTACAGCTGGCTGGCACTCGCCCTCGCCCTGGAATTCCCAGAAGAGCTGGCCGGCTACTGGTGCTACGATGGCATCTGCCTTGGCGTGCTTGAACTCTGCAAGCTGTGCAGGTGTAAGGGTTGTACCGAGCTTGGCATCCTTTGCCTTCTGAAGGTCGGCAAGGAAGTTCTTCTTTGCCTGTCCGCTCTTGTAGTTGCGATACTGCTCTGGGTGCATGGCGAGCTCGAAGAGTTCCTCGTCGTCCTGACCGTAATCCCAGCCGTTCTCGTCCATCTCCTTCTTGAAGTCGTCGAGGGCGTTGGTGAGCAATGTGTGTGCATCTACGTCGGTAAACTCGCGGCCCTGCTTCTTGGCGAGCTCTACGAGTTCTGGATCGATAGTTCCAGGAATCTTACCACTCTTGCCGAGAATCATACCCCACATAGAGTCGTCCATCATCACGAAGCGGCCCTTGCCCTGCTCCATGGTGAGGAGGTTCATCAGTGAGATGTTCTTTACATACTGGCTGAATGGGGTTACCAATGGAGGATAACCTACGCGTGGCCATACATACTCAACCTCGTCGAAGAGCTTAATCAGGAGGTCGTCCATAGACAACTCTTCCTCACCCTTCTTCTTGCGGATATTGTTGATGGTCTGGCGCATACCGCCGAGGTCTGCCATCATACTTCCCATCATACCGCCTGGGAGACCGCAACCGAGCAGGAGTGAAGACATGATCTTGTTACCTGGGTTGATGAAGTAGCCGAGCCACTCGTCGATGAACTCCTGAGTCATGGCACGAGCCTTCATATAAGCGCTCATGTTGATTTCAGGCACCTCGAAGCCCTCGTTCTTCAGCATGCTGATAACTGAGATTACGTCTGGATGAACCTTACCCCATGACAGTGGCTCGATGGCTGTATCGATGATGTCGGCACCGTTGTTGCATACCTCGAGGATAGAAGCCATAGAGAGACCTGGACCTGAGTGACCGTGATACTGGATGATGATCTGTGGATACTTATCCTTAATCATCTTGGTGAGCTTGCCGAGGAATGCTGGCTGGCCGATACCTGCCATATCCTTCAAGCAGATTTCCTCTGCACCGGCAGCGATGAGCTGGTCGGCGATGTTCATGTAATATTCCAGGGTATGAACAGGAGAGTTGGTGATACAGAGTGCACACTGTGGAGTCATGCCGCCCTCCTTGGCCCACTTGATAGAAGGAATGATGTTGCGCACATCGTTCAGTCCGTCGAAGATACGTGTGATGTTGGTACCCTGCTTAGCCTTTACCTTATACATAAGGGCGCGCACGTCGTCAGGCACCGGATACATACGAAGAGCGTTCAATCCGCGGTCGAGCATGTGAGTCTTGATACCCACCTCGTTGAAAGGTTTGCAGAATGCGCGTACGGCATCGTTAGGGTTTTCACCTGCCAGGAGGTTAACCTGTTCGAAGGCACCGCCGTTAGTCTCTACACGGCTAAAGCATCCCATTTCGATGATAACTGGAGCAATTTTAGCCAACTGATCCTTGCGTGGCTGGAACTTACCAGAGCTCTGCCACATGTCTCGATAAACGAGACTGAACTGAATTTTCTTCTTCATTATTCTTGTTTTTTCTTTTTTATTCGATGTATGAATTAAATTCCAAGGTGCAAAATTAGACAAAAAAATCGAGAAATCGTCCTATTCGCCTCTTTTTTTATATTTATTATGTAATTTACTTCAATATTTCCTTCTTCATCTTGCTGTTCAGCTTCTCGGCTGCAGCATGGGCCTTGGCGTTGGCCTTCATCGCATTGAGCGAGCGGTGGAAACCCTGGATGCGGCCCTCACGATCAGAGAGAGCCAGACTGTCGCCCTTCATATATACAAAGGTGAAGGTATCGCGCTTCGTCTTTTCGTTGATCACCACGCCATCCAGCTCGCGGTGGCCCTGCACCAGAATCAGTTTGCCGTTGTAGGCATGCCATTCCGTATACTGAGGCACATCAGGATATTCTACCGGGCTGTCGTCGTCCACATCTTTGTTTATCATCACCCTGCCCACGGCCATCGCCTCGCTCATGCGTTTCAGGGTGAAGCCATACTGGCGCGGTACCATATAGGTTTCTACGATGCTGTCGGGCATATTGGCAAGGATTCTCGTCTGCTGGCGCTTACTCAGATGCGATACATCGCGCAGCTTCGGCATCACCGGATAGGTCCAGGTGGCCTTCAGCTGGTCCAGATCTATCACCATGTCGGCACGGTTCTTCTCATCCTTCTCCTCGCATGGCATCACGCAAACCCAGTCGCCCACCTCTATATCTCCGAACACCTGATGGTTGCGTGTGGCATCCAGGATGTTGTACCTTACGGGGTCTCCTCCGCCGTTGGGCAGCAGCACCAGGGCGGTATCCGAGCAGCCCAGGCAGGCAAGTCCGTAGATAGCCCTGTCGCCCTTAGCCGGTTTAGAGAGGCTGATGGCGAGCTTCGAATTGTCCATACGTGGTGGTTTCTTTCCCCTGTGGCATGCTGCGAGGGTTGTGGCGGCCAGCGCCAGCGTGAGTATTGTCTTGACTTTCATCTTTCTATTCATTATTTCAGATTTCGCAAATTCAGAAGTTAAAGGAGTTAAGGAGTTATCGCTCCCTACGGTCGCTGAGGAGTTAAGACAATAGTCTTTTTGGCGTAGTTTTTTAAGCAGCAAGACATACGTCTTAACTCCTTTAACTCCTTAACTCCTTTAACTACTTCCCGATATGCGAAAAATTAGTTCATTACATTATTTCAAATGCAAAACTACAACTATTTTTTGGAAGAGCCAAATATTGAATCGTAAAATAATTAAAAAAATAGGTGATATATTTTGTAGTGTC
>CAVBFV010000124.1:0-8640 GCA_963594575.1 Lachnospiraceae bacterium
GCTTTATCAAGCAAACCTATCGTAACCGCATGCTCATCCCTACCACCAACGGCCCCCTCTCGCTCACCATCCCCACCAATCACGACATCTCTCTGTCGATGAAGGACATCCGCATCTCCGACCACGCCAACTGGCGCCACGTCCACTGGAATGCGCTCCTTTCCGCCTATGGCGAGAGCCCTTTCTTCGAGTATTACCAGGACGACATCCGCCCCTTCTACGAGAAGAAATACGAGTTCCTCTTCGATTTCAACATGGAGACAACCGAGAAGATGATAGAGCTCCTCGATATCCGTCCGAAGATAAGCGTCACTGACGAATACTTCCCGAAGAGCGAAGGGAGCAATCAAGCTTGTTCGGCAGATTGCAAATCCACCGAAACGCCTACGGAAACAGAGCTAGGCGACCGAAGGGAAAGCCAATTCAATAGCCCAGAGGCGCGAGCCCAATTCAACATTCAACATTCAACATTCAACACTCCAATCAGCGATTTTCGCGATGCGATTCGCCCCAAGAAACCGCTCCCTGACCCCGAATTCGAGTCGAAGCGTTATTACCAGGTTTATGAGCAAAAGCATGGTTTCCAGCCGAATATGAGCATCCTAGACCTCCTTTTCAATGAAGGCAACGAGGCGATATTCTACCTATAAATAATAAGGTAGAGTATCGCCTCGCTGTTTTCTTATAATTCAATGGGCCTGGTTCCGTAATTAGAAGTAGTAGGCAAGCTTTGCGCGCAAGCCATTGTGATCGATTCCGTATTCATATTTGCTGCCGTCCCAGCCTGCCGGCTGCTTATAAGCACTGGAAAAACCGCCAAGAGTCACGCCAGCCGACCAGTGCTTACTGAGCATGTATTCGCATCCCATTTCCGCATAGACGCCAAAGCCATCTGCGGTGTTGAAATCGTCGTCTGTGCAGGCGTAGCCAAGGCTCAGCAGCAGATTCCAGATGAAGCGCTTGTTGGTCTTGTAGGCCATTTTGTAACCCGCACCGACGAAATAGTTCATGATTACATCGTCGACGTCGTTGCCGCCGTTTCTAGGGATTTTCACCTTGGTTCTGCTGCCCACGCCATTGATGGAGAAGCCGATATAGAAAGGACGGCGGGTGTTCTTCAGTTTCCACAGATGGGCGTACTCCATGGTCACGTCGAAGCCGGTAGGCGTTCTGCCCAGTTTATCGCCGTTGGCCGTAAGAATTTCGTTGCTGAGCCATGAATATCCGCTGCTTACGCTGATGCTGTTGGCTGGCAGATAGCGCTTCTCGTTGTCTGCATCTTCTACCACAACCTTCTTCTCCTGTTCTTGTGCGCAGGCCTTCTGTGAAGGAATTCCACTCAAAAATAGCGCAAATGAGGCGCATGCAGCCAATTTTGCTGCTGATTTTGAATTCATACTCTTAAAAATTTATTGTTAATATTTTGGCAGCAAAGGTATAAAAAAAACGGAATCCCATAGAACATGCATGAAAAATATATAGAAAATGTAACGTTAAAAAAACTAATCCATAGTTTTCTGCCCCGCAACTCATAGTTTTTCTGCTCTTAAAGCCCTTTTTTCTGCCTCGCGAGGCTGATTTTTTTCCATCGTGATGAAAATATTCTTCCCTCGTGATGCATTTCTCATTCCGTCGCGATGCATGATCTATCCCTTCGTGAGCCATCATTTATGCCCTCTTTCTGCCATCATTTATGCCTCGTATCAGTCATCATTTATGCCTCGTGCCAGTCTTCATATAAGCCCGTAAAACGGGCTGTAGCAGGGCATTTGAACTTTTTCTGCCAAGGCTCAGCCAGTCTCCTTTAACAGACATCGGGGGAGAGGGCGTTCTGATGGGAGAGGAGCGTTCTGAGGAGGAAAAGGTTAACAGGTTAACAGTTAACACCCCAAAAATGCATACTTCCATCCACACACTTATATAAAAATAAGTATATATATATTATTATATAATAAGGTACGCGAGGGGGACCATGCAAAAAACAGCTGTTAACTGTTAACCCTGTTAACCCCCTCGGTTTCTCCGCCCCTCTTTTAGGAAATTTAAACAAGAATGCTTGGTGGTTTCACCGAAAAACCTTACTTTTGTAACCTGACTGCAAACAAACGTAAAAACAATAATAACAACATAAAATGAAGAATCTCACATTCCATATCGTAGGACTCACCCATAATGACGTGAAAGGCCATGAGGTAGAGTATGCTAAAGAAGCAGAGGGAAGAACCATCTGCCTCGTGCCCGATGACGCCAACACCTTCGACATGCTGGCGGTGAAAGCTTATGACAAACAGCAGCTCATAGGCTATGTTTCAGGACTGGAAGGACGAGGTAGACATGCTCAGGAAGTTTAACGACTCTAGCCAGCTGATTCGCCTCTGCTGGGACAATTCAGAGGACGGTCAGGAGCGCGTAGGAACCAAGAGCGTTACAGCCCGCGTAAAGACCCGTTTCAACTGGAATGCTTCGAGCACCATTGCCGTTACTCAGAAGTTCTTCTCGGTTCGTGAGGTGGCTGATGGAGCCGTGAGCCGACTTTCGCTTGCCACCATCATCCGTCCCGATTTCGCTCCGCGTCCGGAGGTGGGCAGTTATGATGCGCAGTTCAAGTCGCAGCTTTCTCCTTACATCCAGCAGCTGAACGCAGCCAGCGGTTTCAAGGAGTGCCGTAAGGCTCGCCAGCTCATCGAGCGTCTGGAGAATGAGATTATGGAGATGGCTCAGCTGGCTTACAACAAGCCTTATGCCGAGTTTGCCAAGCGTGGTCTGGCGAATGGTTTCCGCCGCGCGATGGTGCTTTATCTGGCGAATGGCGAGAAGTGGGAGAAGGCGATAGAGGATTTCATCGTATGGAGCGTGAAGTATGATTTGTGGTGCAAGATGCGTTTCTTCGGCAATCAGATGCAGGAGGCAATAGATGCAGACAACCGTTCTATCTGTCATACTCCCGGCGTGAGCAATCTTCTTCTCTTCGTTCATGACACCTTTGATAAGGCTGAGATTCAGAACATCTGTCAGGTTCATGGCACTAAGACGAAGCTTGCCATCCTGCTGTGCAACTGGAAGAAGCGTGGCTTCATCATGAAGAACGAGGATGGCACCTTCACCAAGACCGCCCGTTTCATCGCCAAGTATGGGCACTACGGAACGCCAGGAATGGCTGCGTAGAATAGATTAGGCACGGATTATGCGGATTACACGGATGTTCTATGAGATTATGAATGTGTTTTAATTGACATGAGAGACTTAAATCCGTGTAATCCGTGTAATTCGTGCCTGATTTGGTAATGAGAATGTAAATGTTCTTGACCTTAATCAAGAAAAAAGGGGTTTTTGAAACTTTTCTCCTAAAATGTTTGTGTGCGCACACAAAAAGTTGTACCTTTGCACCAGAAAAAGAAAAAAGGATAAAAGATTATGGTAATGTTCGGGATAATGACAGTAGCAGTAGTAGCATTCGCAGTAGTTGCTTGCGCAGGTATGAACCTCGGAATGAACTGCGGCAAATAAGCTACGAAGCTAAGAGAGCATAGAAATCCTCCTTCGGGAGGTAAGAAATAAAGAGAGTTAAGATTTTGTTAGGTAAAACTACAAGATTGTATATTTAAGATAACAAATTTAAGAAAGGAAAAAATTATGTTAGTATTAGGAATGATTATCGCAGTAGTTGTTGCATGTGTAGCTGAAGTTGGTACAATTAGCAACAAGTTGGCTTAATCGGAGATTAGCCATGCGAAGGGCTCCAAAAGAGCCGAGATTAAAAAAATGGCTGGCAGCAATGCACGGCCGAGTAAAAAACACAGTAGGGAGCCAAAGGGGCTTCCGAAAACAGAGAGGAGAGTAAAAACTCCTTTTCATTAGAATTCATACTTGTCCCCTGGGAGTTTTCGTGATAAATTCTGATTGGGGATTTCATATATAGTTGTTAAAAATTCGTTTTAGGTTTTATAGATTTTCATTTTAGGTTTTTAGGTTTAAGTTTTTAGGTTAATTGTTAGTTGTTTTAGAAAAAGCAGTTTTAATTCATTAAATTACGAAGGCAGCAACGAGGGAAGTCGCATGACGACCCAAGTTGTTGCCTTCTTTATTTCTTATTTATTTGAAAATCAGCGTGGTGAGCCTGTCTTTATCAAACAACTCTTTGGCCACAGCCTGTATCTGTTCGGCAGTAATCTCATCCACCTGCTCGTAGAGTCGGTCTACATTCTTCTCCCAGCCGTAGTGCAGGAAGCTCTTGCCGAAGTCGAGGGCGAAGTTCTCGCGGTTGTCGCAAGCCACGCCTATCTGGCCCTTAATCTGCTTCTTGGCGGCCTTGAGCTGCGCCTCGCTCAGCGGTTTCAGCATAAACTTATCCAGTTCCTTGCGAACCAGTCTGAGGCAGCGCTTCACATCGTGCTCATCGCAGCCGAAATAAATGCTCCAAATGCCCGTATCGCCATAAGCCACCATCGTACTCTCTACGGTGTAAACCAGTCCGTTGTGCTCGCGCAGGGCGAGGTTCAGCTTGGCGTTCATTCCCGGTCCGCCCAGCATATTATTAAGCAGATAGAGCGGCATTCTGCGATCATCGTTCACATCGTAGGCGCGGGTTCCAATCATCACATGCGCCTGATGCGTATTCTTCTGCATCACGATTGTTTGCCCAGCAATCTCATTTCCCACAGATGGATATTTTTTAGGTCCCACAGATTGATATTTTTCAGGTCCCACAGATTTCACAGATGACACAGATTTTTCTGTAGCAATGGAATTCTCATCCCCGGAGATCTGTGTAATCTGTGAAATCTGTGGGAGCTTTTCTGCAGCAAGCTTTTCCACAGATTGATAATTTTTAGGTCCCACAGATTCCACAGATTTCACAGATTTTTCTGTAGCAATGGAATTCTCATCCCCGGAGATCTGTGTAATCTGTGAAATCTGTGGGAGATTTTCTTCAGCAAGTTTGCCCGATTCATCATCTGCGAGCGCCCTCCCAATAAGCTTCACTAACTTCTTGAAATCAATATCCCCGTATGCGAAGAATATCGCGTTATCCGGCCGATAGAGCTTCCTTGTAAAGCGCAGCGCATCCTCTGTGGTAAAAGCCCGAACCTGCTCGGCTGTGCCCAGGATATTATGCCCCAGTGGCGAATCCTTGAAGATGATGTTTTCGAATTCATCATAAATCAGTTCGGCAGGAGAATCGTTGTAACTCTCTATTTCATCGCAGATAACCTCTACCTCCTTATCGATTTCCGCTTGCGGATAAACCGAATGGAAAACGATGTCGGTGAGCAGATCTACGGCTCTTGCGATGTGCTCCTTGAGGATGGCGGAGTAATAAACCGTGCCCTCCTTGTTGGTGTAGGCGTTCAGGTCGCCTCCCACGCTCTCCAGACAGTTGAGAATGTGCCACGCCTTTCGGCGCTCTGTGCCCTTGAAAGTAACGTGCTCGCAGAAGTGGGCAAGTCCTTCTTCGCCCGGCTCCTCGTTTCGGGTGCCGGCGTTAATCTGGTAACCGCAATACACCACCTTGCTGTCTGAAGGCAGGTGGATGATGCGGAGTCCATTATCGAGTGTATAAGTATTGTATTTCATTTCAAGGTGCAAAGTTACATTGAAAATGTAATTTATCCAAAAAAATAGTCATTTATTTTGCATTATCGCCAAAAAGACTTATCTTTGCTCCCTGAAAACAAAAAAAGGCAACAAAAACAATGCGCAAAGTAATAGGAATAGGAGAAACCGTGCTTGACATCATCTTCAAGGGCGGCAAGCCGATAGAGGCAGTACCGGGTGGCTCATCATTCAATGCAGTCATCTCGTTAGGACGTGCGGGCGTGAATGCTTCGTTTATCAGCGAGGCTGGCAACGACCGCATAGGAGAGTATGTGATTCAGTTTTTGAGAGATAATGGGGTGAATGCTGACAATGTGAGCATCTTCCCAGATTCCAAGTCGCCGCTCTCGCTGGCTTTCCTCGACGAGAACAACAATGCCGACTACATTTTCTACAAGGATCATCCGCACGACCAGCTGGAGTTTGCCACACCGGAAATCAATCCTGGCGACATCGTGCTATTCGGTTCGTTCTTCGCTCTGAATCCTGTGGTCCGTCCTCAGGTTGCCGGCTTCCTGGAGTATGCGAAGGAGCACGGCGCCATTCTTTATTACGACATCAACTTCCGTGCTTCTCATCAGAACGAAATCATGAAGATTACGCCTAATCTGATAGAGAACCTGGAGATGGCTGATTTCGTACGCGGAAGCCACGAGGACTTCGGAATCCTCTACAAGAAACCGGAGGCGGATAAGGTTTATAATGCCGAAATCAGTTTCTACTGCAAGAAGTTTATCTGCACCCAGGGTGCTGAGCCTGTAGAGGTTCGTGCCGAGAACGGCTTTTCCAAGAGTTATCCTTCGGAGAAAATGAAGCCGGTGAGCACCATCGGTGCCGGCGATAACTTCAATGCCGGTTTCGTTTTCGGACTGATCAAGGATGGAATCACCCGCGAGGACATCGACCGCGGCTTATCTGAGGCGCAATGGGATAGCCTGCTGAAGAGTGCCCAGGAGTTCTCCACCGAATGCTGCAAGGACATCTACAATTATGTTTCCAAGGAATTCGGAGAGCAAAAGAAGAAGGAATTATAAAAATATAAGGATATGACAGAAATTACAAACAAGATTTATTACGTAGGCGTTAACGACCGCAACAAGCATCGTTTTGAGGGCCTCTGGCCTTTGCCTAACGGAGTGAGCTACAACTCGTATATCATTGATGATGAGAAGGTAGCGCTGGTAGATACTGTAGAGGTAGATTTCTTCACCCAGTTCCTCGAGAACATCCACGAGGTGATTGGCGACCGCGAAATCGATTACCTCATCATCAACCACATGGAACCTGACCACAGCGGCTCCATCGCCCTCATCAAGAAATATTACCCTAACATCAAGATTGTGGGCAACAAGAAGACTCTCGGTATGCTGGAAGGCTTCTACGGTGTAACTGATGACGTGGTAGAGGTGAAGAATGGCGAAACTCTTTCTCTGGGCAACCACGAGCTGAGCTTCGTTCTCATCCCTATGGTTCACTGGCCAGAGACCATGGTAACTCTCGATGCGAAGAACAAGGTGCTCTTCTCGGGCGATGCGTTCGGCTGCTTCGGTGCGCTGAACGGCGGAATCATCGATACGGAAATCAACTGCGAGACTTTCTGGCTGGAGATGGTTCGCTACTACTCAAACATTGTGGGTAAGTATGGAATCCCTGTTCAGAATGCCTTGAAGAAGTTGGCTGGCGTGGAGCTGGATTACATCTGCTCAACCCATGGTCCGGTTTGGCACGAGCATATTGAGAAGGTAATCGGCATGTATGATAAGATGTCGAAGTATGAGACGGAGCCGGGCCTCGTTATCTGCTACGGCACCATGTACGGCAATACCGAGCGCATGGCTGAAATCATCGCCCGTGCGGCAAGCAAGGCTGGCGTGAAGAACATCGTGATGTATAATATCTCGAAGACTCACCACAGCTACATCCTGCGCGACATCTTCCGCTACAAGGGCCTTATCGTAGGTGCTCCAACCTACAATGCCGGTCTTTATCACGAGATGGAGGTTCTCCTCTCCGAGCTTGCCAATAAGGACATCAAGAACCACCTTCTTGGCTGGTACGGTTCTCATTGCTGGGCAAGCAAGGCGGTAGCAAAGATTCAGGAGTGGAACGAAACCAAGCTCCACTACGAGGCTGTAGGCGAGCCTGTAGATATGAAGCAGGCGATTACTCCAGAGGTAAAGGCGCAGTGCGAGGCTCTGGGTAAGGCTATGGCAGAGAAGCTGCTGGCAGAATAAAGTTTAAGGGCGGAAAAACAACTGGGGTTAACAGCGTTAACAGTTAACAGTTGCTTTTCCGCTCTTTCTTTGTTTAAATACCTTAAATATTCCGTGTAAATTACGATAAAACTTGGTGAAGTCGAGTAAAAAGTGTATTTTTGCTGCAAAAATATGTGTCTTGACACGAAAATTTTCAGCGAAATGATGTCCATAGAGGGTTCTATGCCTCGCAGAGCTTAGCCAGCTCTTCCAGGTTATCCGCCACTTCAATCACATCTCGCCAATTGCCACGAATTACACCTTTATCAGCCATATCATCCAGCAAGGCAATGGTGGAGTTCCAGAAACCTTTCATGTTGTAGAGAATCACCATCTTGTGATGGTAGCCGATGGTGTGAGAGGCAGCGATGGTGAAGATTTCATCCAGGGTGCCGATGCCGCCAGGAAGGGCTACGAAGATGTCGCTCTGGGCAAGCATCAGGTCCTTGCGGTCGCTGAGATTATCACACGGAATCTCGATGTCGAGGTCTGGAAAGGTTCTGCCTCCTCGCTCTACAAGCGTAGGAACCACACCGATGGTTCTGCCGCCATTCGCCTTTACTGCCTTGCCAATGCAATCCATCAGACCAGAGTTGCAGCCGCCGAAAACCAGGTCGTGGCCGTTCTCTGCCATCCACTTTCCCATCTCTTCAGTCAATGTGAAGAAGTCGGGGTCGATATTCTTATTTGCTGAACAAAAAACTGCTATTTTCATGTCTTATTTTTCTATTTGATGATGTTTTATCCGTTATTTATAAATGTTTTAGGCAAAGGTACGCAAAAATATCGA
>CAVBFV010000125.1:0-8610 GCA_963594575.1 Lachnospiraceae bacterium
TAGCACTACAGTTTTTGGTTCTGTCAGTGGTGGTTCGAATCCGCCTGGGACAACAAGTCATAAATAACCCTTCAAGTCTTTGCGGATTTGGAGGGTTATTTTGTTATATAAGAGTTTAGTTTAGGTAGCGAAAGTTTATGCAAGAGATAGACTTGATATTTCAGCAGTATTATCGTCCGCTATGTCTTTATGCCACTCATTATCTGCATGATATCGATGAGGCTGAAGACGTGGTGCAGGATTGTTTTGTGAAATTGATAAGTAGAAGTATCATGCCGGAAAATATCAAGGCTTTCTTATACACCTCTGTGCGCAATGCCTGCATCGACCGGTTACGCCGCCAGTCTCCGATAGATACGGAGATTTCTCCTACCGATTTATGTGGTGTGATTTCTGATAATCAGGTGCAGGAAAGTTCTTTCCGCGAAGCGGAATTGTGGACGGCTATCGAGCAATTGTCCGAGCGATGCAGGGAAATCTTCCTGATGAGCAAGCGTGACGGCATGACTTATCGGGAGATTGCAGAAGAACTGAACCTGTCGGAAAAGACAGTGGAACATCAGATTTCCAAGGCTTTAAAGACCTTGCGAGGCAAGAAAGAGGATTTTCTTGCAGATTTTTTCTATATTTTACCTTTCATCCATGGGGGTATTCTGTAATTCTTGCGTTATAGCAGTAAAAGAATGAATAAAAGTACAGTAATGAAAGGTAAAGAGATTATTTTTGCACTCTCAATTCTAGCCTTCCCAACGCCAACGTTGGCAGGCACGCCGATAATGGCAGGTATGCCGAAGATGATGGTGGAGGCTCAGACTTCTACCACCATCCGTCAGCAGATGGATTGGCTGCACCGCATCAGGAAAATCAACTTCGTCTATGATTCATCGCTTGATGGGGAATTGAACATCAAGTATCATGGACCAGACATCCAGCATCTTTCGGTGAAGAAGGCACTGAAGGCGCTTTTCGAGAAAACTCATATTCTATATAATATCAATGCGAACTATGTGATATTGAAGCGAAAACCCGTACAACAAATATCAACATCTTACACGAATATCAATCACAAAGTTCAGCAGGTTCAGCGTCGCCACACTCTCAGCGGATACGTCCGTGACGAGAGTGGCGAATCGCTGATTAATGCCACCATCTATGATCTGACGGATGGCATTGGTACAACGACCAATGAATATGGTTTCTTTTCGCTTACCCTGCCCGAAGGCGAGCACCAGCTTCGCTTTTCGTATGTGGGCTATGCCGACAAGGTAGAGAAGCTGAATCTCTCGAAAGATATGCATCATAATATGGCACTCCGCGTTGATGGTAAACTGCCTGAGGTGGTGGTAGATGGCGACTTGAACTCTCCGCTTCTTACTACGCAAACCGGCAAGCGCTCCTTTTCGAACAAGGATATCAAGACAGAGTTTGCCCTGATGTCTTCGCCGGATGTGGTGAAGACCCTGCAGCGTGTGAGTGGAGTGGCAGAAGGACAGGAGTTGGCAAGCGGCCTCTATGTGCATGGTGGCAATGGCGATGAGAACCTTTATCTGATAGATGGTACTCCGCTTTATGATACGAATCATGCGCTGGGGCTTTTCTCCAGTTTCAATGCCGACGTGGTGAAGAACGTGGATTTCTACAAGAGCGGCTTTCCTGCACGATATGGTGGAAGATTGTCGTCGGTGGTGGATGTGCGTACTGCCGATGGAAATATGAATCAGTTTCATGGTGCCTATCGCATCGGACTGCTCGATGCCAGTGTGCAGTTTGAGGGACCTATCCGGAAAGGCAAGACCTCTTATAATATAGGTATGCGCCGTTCCTGGATGGATTTGCTGTCCCGTCCCTTGACCAAGGCTTTCTCTGATCCAGACGATAAACTCTCGATAGGTTATTACTTCATGGACCTGAATGCCAAGGTAACCCATCGTTTCAACGACCGTTCGAAGATAGACTTGAGTCTCTATCACGGAAAAGACAGCTGGGATGTGAAGGATGATTTTGATCAAAGTAAGGCAGATGGGTATCAACCCAACCAAAGCTATGACAAGGACTTGACGAAGTCGCAGCTGGATTGGGGAAACTTTAATGTAGCACTCAACTGGAACTACCTGTTCTCTCCGAAGCTCTTTTCAAACATTACAGCGGTGTATTCCCATAATCGTTCCAAGTTGTATTCCTTTGATGATGATCGTTATATCAATCCTTCGGGAGAGAATGCCACTTCTGTCACTCACTTTGAGCATGGTTATACCTCAACGATTTATGATGCGGGCTATCGTCTGGCATTCGATTACCGTCCGAACCCTCGTCATCATTTCCGTTTTGGAAGCGACTATACGATGCATCTCTTTCGCCCCCAGACAGCTATGCAATTGGATTATACTGGATATGAGGGAAATGCATCAGCCCAAGTTGATACCATCCGAATGAATAGTGGTAATCGTCATGTGGCGCATGAGTGGACGGCATACGCAGAGGATGAAATCAATATCAACCGCAACTGGAGTATGAATGTTGGCTTCAATATGGGCCTTTTTCATATCAGTAATAAGAACTTCTTGAATATCGACCCACGTTTTGCCCTGAAATATCAACTGAGCAATGAGGTGTCGCTGAAGGCTTCCTTTACTCAGATGACCCAGTATGTGCATAAGGTCTCTAACAGCTACTTGTCCTTGCCTACGGATTATTGGGTACCGACTACCCGAAATCTGAAGCCAATGCATTCTTATCAGTTTGCGGCAGGAATCTATGCCCAACCCAACCGCCATTGGCTTCTGTCGCTCGAAGGCTATTACAAGTTGTCCAAGCATCTGCTTCAATACAGCAGTTGGGTAGGCATAGAGCCGCCTGCTGAGCATTGGGATTCGCAAGTGATGGATGGCAAGGGACTTTTCTATGGCGTTGAGGCTGATGTCACTTATCGCACCAATCATCTGACTTTGAGTGGTTCTTATACGCTCTCTTGGAACAAGCGAAAGTATGATGACTTCTATCAGGATTGGTATTACGACAAGTTTGACAACCGCCATAAGTTGAATCTGTCCTTGCGGTATGCGTTTAACAAGAAGGTGAGTTGCTTTGCGGTCTGGAACTATCACACGGGCAATCGTGCCACGGTGCCAACCCAGTTGGCGGCATTGCCAATCTTGCCAGATCAAGAAGGCAAGTATTGCGGGAATTGGTGGAATTGGTCGAATTCCGCCTCTTATGTCTATGCCATCCCCAATAATTTGACGCTTCCAGCTTATCATCGCTTGGACTTGGGATTCGATTTCCGTCATGTCACCAAGCATGGACATGAGCGCATTTGGAATTTGAGCATCTATAATGCTTATTGCCATCTCAACTCGATGTACGTCAAGGTGGACTATAATGGGGTTACGCAGCAGTTTGAGGCGAAAAACAAGGGATTTATTCCAATAATACCTTCATTTAGCTATACTATCAAGTTTTAAAACAAAAGAAATTTCATTGGATATGAATACAAATCATAGAAGAATAAAAATCAATGTAAGTTGGAGATGGGGACTGTTCTTCTGTTTGATGAGCGTGGTCTTTTCTTCTTGCATAGATGATTTTGATGTGAAGAAGCTGCAAGATACTCCCCGATTGGTACTTTATTGTTTTCCTACGGAGGGAGACACCACACTTATCGTTGTAACGAAAAGCTTGCCCGTTTCTTCGTTCAAAGGAGATATAGATACCCAATCACGCTTGCCCGTGGATGCAAGTGTCGTATATAAGGTAAATGGAATGCCACAGGAGGTGAAACGTATTGAAAACATAAAGGAAGCGCAGTCCTTTTCTCAAGTTTCCTATAGTTGGCTTCTTTCTACCCTAATAGGACAGTATTATGCCGTAGGAAAGCAGAAGGCAGGAGATAAGATTGAGGTCCAAGTGTCGGCAGATGGTCTCTCCGAGGTTTCTGCTTCGACTTCCATTCCTGAGAAGGTTGATGTAAATATAGGTGACATCCACTTGCAAGAGAAATCGTCGGATCATGATGTTTATTTCTCGGTAGATAAGTTGGAAGCGACTTTTAGTGACCCTGCTTCTACCACGGATTATTATTCTGTGAAGGTAACTCTCAAGCAGAAATATGGAAACTTGAAAGGTGTTCCCAAAGAAGGCAATAGATGGCAACATGATGTTTATGTTAATAATTACCAAGCTTATCTTGATTATTTGTGTAGGGAGGATGAATATGAATGGTGTTTTGATAGTTTGGCATCAAATATCGATTGGCCTGAGATGGTGACCACCAGTGAGCCATTGATTAACAAGAAGTCAGAGTTGGATTATGATTTCGGCTTTGACGAATACAAATACTTTGATGATGTTTATATCTTCAATGACCGGACGATAAATGGACAGACCTATACGATGCATTTGGAAGTGAACAGTAATGATTCTTATTGGCACACGTATAAGGGGTGGGACCGTTTGTTTGGCTTTACTTATAATGTACAACTTTGCAAGGTTACTCCAGAGTACTATCGCTTCTTGAAGAGCATTAACGATGCGCAGAGCAATAGTTGGGCGGACGCTGGATTGATGCAGGTGACACCTACTTATTCGAACGTAAAAGGTGGTTTCGGTGTAGTGGCAGGATTTAATGTCTGTGAAGCTTCGAAGTATATCGCCCCATTGCCATCGACACCATCGGATAATCAAGGCGGAATATATACCAAATAAAAAAGGTGAGGAGTATGAAAAGAAGTCTTTTTATCATTTTAGGTGCCTTGTGCTTTGCCATTGCCGGCAAGGCACAGATTACAGGACAATTTTAAAGGAAGAAAGGGATTCTATGATGAAGATCAACAAGAATGAACAGGATTTTGTGCTGAAGTATTTTCAGCCGGGCAAGCTGGATACCCGGAAGGCCTTGCAGAAGGTGAAGACTCGGGTTGGCATTGCTGATGAAGAAGTTTCGCATGCTGCAACTGTATCTTTACGCATGCGTCGCATCCGCTGGATAGCTGTGGCTGCATCTATTCTGGTGCTCTTCACCATAGGAGCCTATACGCTTTTGCAGCCAAAGACGGTGACGCTTTCTGCCGAATCGGAAGTAGTGGCATATCATCTGCCTGATGGAACGAAGGTATCGTTGATGCCTCATTCTTCTCTTTCCTATCAGGAAGATGATTGCAGAAAGGTGGAGATGAAGGGCTGCATCTATTATCAGGTGAAGCATGATGAACAGCATCCTTTCGATGTAGTTGGAGAGCATGGACATGTAAGGGTGCTCGGTACCCAGTTTATGGTGGATGAAAGAACGGATGCTCCCGAAGTGATGGTAACTAGCGGAAAGGTGCTTTTCACGGCTCGTAACTCTGAAGAGGGTGTCTTCCTGATTAAAGGCAAGCGGGCACGTCTGTTGAAAGGGGCTGTCCAGCCTGAGTTGTTGGCTGATTACGATATCAACGATGTGGCATGGGCTACGCATCGTCTGCATTTCGACAATACTCCATTATCCGAAGTATTGGAGGAACTATCTAAATTGTCAGGCACCAGATATACGGCTTCTGATGAAAGAAAGCGTCTTACTGGCGATTTCGAGACGGATTCCATCCCACAGGTTATCCAGGTGATAGAAGAGACATTGGGTGTTCAGATACGATAAGTGTGTGAATAAAACATCGTAAAAAGGGACTAACTTATGAAAAGTAGTCAATAAAATGAGAAAATAAGTAAAAAGGTCGCATCTTTCGTATTGATTAAGAGCTAGATTCAAAAGCAGTAAATGGCCACATCCTTTATGTAGATGGTGGTATTCTGCCTTACATTGGCAAGCAGCCAAAATAATATCATACAATAAAAGGGCATTCCGATCGGAATGCCCTTTTACGTCGAAAATAATCTTAACAATTATTTGTTGAGTGCATCAGCGAGCTCAGCACCAGCCTTAAACTTAGCCACCTTCTTAGCTGCAATCTGGATCTTCTCCTTGGTTGCTGGGTTGATACCCTCGCGAGCAGGACGCTCGTTTACGCTGAAGGTACCGAAGCCTACCAACTGGATTTTGTCACCTGCGATGAGAGCCTCCTTCAACGCATTAGTTGTTGCATCGAGAGCAGCCTTAGCCTGTGCCTTTGTAATCTCTGCACCTGCTGCAATCTTGTCGATCAATTCTGTCTTGTTCATAATTATACGTTATTAAATGATTAGTAATTTTATTCTATTATCGATTTTGCTTACAAATATAGTCTTTTCCTTTGAAAGTTCAAATAAAAAAAGCAGAAAAGTGATGAAAATAGTGAAATTTTATTGTAATCTACTCGTTTTTTGGTGATTTCACGGATATTTTTAGTAATTTTGCCACCAAATTTCAAATTTTAATAAGATCATTAATAGTTAAGGCAAAAATAGTTATGCGCAATATTCCAATAGTTACAAAGAATCTGCTGATAGTGAATGTGGTGGCCTTTCTGGCTTGCCTGGTCATGGGAAAGAACGGAACCGATGGGTATGTTCTCAATGATATCTTGGGACTTCATTTCTTCATGGCTTCCGATTTTCATATTTATCAGCTGTTTACGTATATGTTCATGCATGGTGGTTTCGAGCATATTCTCTTCAATATGTTCGCCCTTTGGATGTTCGGATGTGTCGTAGAGAGAGTCTGGGGACCGAAGAAGTTCCTTTTTTATTACATAGCCTGCGGCGTAGGTGCCGGCCTCTTTCAGGAAGCAGCTCAGTATGTTACCTATATCGTCAAGGATATGTCTGCCTATGAGTTTGTAGTAAGTGGTGAGGGTGCCCGTATGGCTATGGGCGATTATCTCAACATGTGGACAACCGTAGGTGCATCGGGTGCCATCTATGCCATCCTGCTTGCATTCGGAATGATTTATCCTAATGAGCGAATATTCATCTTCCCGTTGCCCGTACCTATCAAGGCGAAGTATTTCGTGATTGGATATGCAGCCATCGAGCTCTTCTCAGCCTTGGCTACCCGTGGCGATGGTGTGGCACATATTGCCCATCTGGGAGGTATGGTATTCGGTTTCTTCATGATCCGTTACTGGCGTAAGCAGATGGATGGAGGTTATCATAACTCTTCTGCTGCCGATTCTTTCGATAAGTTACGTAATATGTTTGGGGGTAGAAACAAGCAGACCAAGCAACGTTTCGATTATACCCGCAATGAGAACTATACCCGCAACGATAATTATAGCCGTAATGATACCTATACCACAGATTTCCAGCGTACAGATGAAGCCGAAGAGCGCAAGAAGGCTGCACAGAAGGAGATTGACCGTATCTTGGATAAGATACGCAAGAGTGGTTATGACAGTCTGACCCGAGAAGAGAAACAGACCCTTTTTGACCAGAGTAACAGATAGTGTCATGTTGAATGGATTAAGGGATTTTACGGTCAAGATGGTGGCAGGAGCCAATGTGGCTACTGTTGCCTTTATGTTATTGGTGGGATATTCCGATCTGCTGAATCCGGAACGTTTTCCCGCATTCTGCAATGCAGGACTGCTCTTTCCGGTCTTTCTTTCCCTCAATCTTGGCTTTCTGATATTCTGGGTCGTCTTCCGTGCCAGGTATGTTCTCATTCCTTTGTTGGGCTTTCTGGTCAGCTTCGTACCTGTCCGGCAGTATATGCCGGTCAATATGAAGGGAGATGCTCCGAAGGGAAGCATCAAGGTTCTGTCGTACAATACCTGGGGATTCGGAAACCAGACGGAAGATGAGGATGGAGTGAATATCTGCCTGTCTTATCTGTTGGAACAGAATGCTGATATTGTCTGTTTGCAGGAAGCGCAGCCTACCGGCAGGAATGCAGAGCAGATAGACAGTATGCTGAAGCCGATTTATGCTTATCAGGACATTACGGTTCATCCCCATGGCGGAAACGCCTTGATGCTGCTGAGTAAATATCCTATCCTTTCCAAGGAACTGATTCCCTATGAATCGCAGGGGAATATGAGTGTGGCTTACCGTTTGAAAATCAACGATGAGCCAGTTCTGCTTATCAATAATCATCTGGAGACAACGGGTTTGAGCAAGGAAGACCGGCAGCAGTTCAAGAAACTGGTTGTAGGAAAACTGCAGGTAGATACTGCCGAGCAGACCTCCAAGCTCCTGGTGGTGAAGTTGGCAGAGGCAACGAAGAAACGTGCGCCCCAAGCCGAAGCGGTGGCGAGATACATCAGGGAGCATCGGGGGATAAGCACAATCCTCTGCGGTGATTTCAATGACGGACCGATCTCTTACGTGCATCGCACGATAGCTAAGAATCTGGTAGATTGCTATGTAGAAAGCGGCAACGGACCGGGAATCAGCTATCATCGTGGTGGATTTTTCGTACGGATAGACAATATCATGTGTTCTGAGGATTGGGAGCCTTATGAGTGTAAAGTAGATGATAAAATAGCGGTTTCCGACCATTATCCTATCATCTGTAAGCTAAAAATGCACCCAAAAAAGCAAAAATAAGGCAAAATATTCTTATATAAGAAAAAAAATGCGTATTTTTGCACGTCATTATATATGTAATGATGAATTATAAAGCTGAAAATAAATAAATTAATAACAATAAAATAGAAATGCAAAACAAAGGAATTGTAATTTGTGTAGCCGTCTTACTGACAC
>CAVBFV010000126.1:0-8605 GCA_963594575.1 Lachnospiraceae bacterium
AGGTGGAGCCGGAGGAGGCAAAGTGGATTAGATATGATGTAATCCGCTCGGTAGACAGACCATTGATGAATGCCGAGATGATCAACAAGATAGACCTCACTCTGGTTACCGAACTCGACTGGCAGCTCTTCCAACTGCAGCGCAAGTATCTGGATTATCAGGTGAACATCGGCAACCGCATCATCGCTGTTCTTCAGAGCGGTGAACCGGATGCTGCCTTCAAGGCTCAGCAGCTGAGCGAACCCAAGAGGATGTTCCAGGATATGGTAGATGATCTTTTCAAGGATACCGGCAAGACCATCATCCGCACAGCCAATGAAATCCGTTTCAATCAGATAGGTGAGCAGCTCCTGCCTTATCAGCTTTCGGCTGGTGAGAAGCAGATTCTCGCCATTCTCCTCACGGTATTGGTGGAGGACAACCAGCCTTATATCCTCTTTATGGATGAGCCGGAAATCAGTCTTCACTTCGAATGGCAGAAGCAGCTCATCGGTCTGGTACTGCAGCTCAATCCGAATATCCAGATTATCATGACCACCCACAGTCCTGCCGTGGTGATGGACGGATGGACCGACAGAGTGACGGATGTGAATGACATTACGATTTCGTAATGTTGAATGTTAAGTGTTGAATGTTGATTTTTTCAGCTTATGGCTAAACGTTTAACTGATAATATCAATTCCCAGTTCTTCGAGGCAGCCAACAGGATGACCTCGAAGAAGGCTCGGCGCAAGATTGTGGCTTACGTCGAGAGCTATGATGATGTCTTCTTCTGGCGTTCTGTACTGGGAAAGTTTGAGAATGAAAAACGCTATTTTGATATCATGCTGCCTACCCGTAACCAGCATTTAGACCGAGGCAAGAAGGCTGCTATCTCCAGTATGCTGAAGGGAGTAGGTAGGGATATGATAGCCTGTGTAGATGCCGATTACGATTATCTGCGTCAGGGCTCAACCGAGTCTTCCCAGCAGATGTTGGAGAATCCTTTCATCTTCCATACCTATGCTTATGCCATTGAAAACTTCCAATGTTATGCCAGAGGATTGCACGAAACCTGTGTGATGGTGACGCTCAACGACCGTCGCATCTTCGATTTCGAGCGTTTTCTTGAGTCCTATTCCCGTACCATCTGGCCCCTCTTCTTATGGCACATGCTGTTCTATGTGCGTCATCGCAAGATGTCGATGCATTTTGATATGGCGGAGTTTGATAAGGTCATCATGCTGCCTTCTGTCCGAATCCAGGATCCTAAATGGGCGATAGATTATTTGGGAAAGAAGGTGCGGGCAAAGCTGTTCCAGCTGGAGCGCCGCTTCAAGAAGTTTAAGGATGAGTTGGATGATATGGCTCTTTACCTCAACAATCTGGGTGTAAACGAGAGCAATACCTATTTATATATACAGGGTCATCATCTCTTTGACCTGGTAGTTAGTCCTATCGTCCAAAGCGTCTGCGATGCTTTGCGCAACGATAGGGAGAATGAAATCCGCGACCGTGCCCTCCATTCCGAGCAGGCCCGCACCGAGATGGCATGCTATGAGAATAGTCTGGGCAAGGTGAAAATGATGATGAAGAAAAACACCTTCTACCAGTTCTCTCCGGAATTCCAGAAGATTCAGGCGGATGTGGAAAAGTATTTGGAAAGGTAAAAAGGATATTTAAAGGTAAAAGGGTAAAAAGGTAAAAAAGTAAAAAGGTAAAAGGGTAAAAAGAAAGCAGGCAGATGACATCCCGCCAGGCTCTTTTTACCTTTTTACCCTTTTACTTTTTTACCTTTAAAAAACCTCCAGGAACTTCAGGGTTCCTTCTACCTTCAATGTCTTGGTGCTGGCAGAAACAACGATGCTCTCGCCGCCCTGGAGCGTAATCTCGTTACCCTCGTTGTCGGTAATCTTAGCCTCACCCTTCAAGCCAATCAGAATCACGAAGCTGTCTAATTCTGAATAATCCAGCGTCATTGGCTCGTCGAGATCATAAACGGCTGTGGTGAAGTAAGGGCACTGCACCATGCTTACACCCTGGTTCTTGGCAGGAGTGTAGTGCTGGCGATAGTCTGGCAATACGGTGTAGTCGATGCACTCGGCAGCCTCCTTGGTGTGGAGCTGGCGATAGTTGCCATCCTTGTCCTTGCGCTTGAAGTCGTAGATGCGATAGGTAACATCGCTGGTCTGCTGAATCTCGACAACGAAACAGCCTGTTCCGATGGCGTGGATTCTGCCGGCTGGGATAAAGAAGCAGTCGTCCTCCTTCACGTTATACTGAGCCAGGGCATCGGTGATGGTATCGTTCTCTACCATCTCCTTGTACTGCTCAGGAGTAATCTGCATCTTCAAGCCGTTGTAGAGCTTGGCATCCGGCTCGCATGGCAGCGCATACCACATCTCGGTCTTGCCGCGTTCCTTACCTTGCTTCTTGGCAATTTCATCATTAGGATGCACCTGGATAGAGAGGTCGCGGTTGGCATCGATAAACTTGATGAGCAGTGGAAACTCATTGCCGAAACGCTTGTAGTTCTCTTCTCCGAGGAAGCTTCCCTTCCGTTCTGCAACAACCTCGTTGAGGTTCTTGCCCTGCATCTCGCCATCGGCTACGATGCTTTCATTTCCTGGTACTCCAGAGATTTCCCAGCTTTCTCCCACATTCTCCTGCTTTACGTCGAGATGTTTGAAAGCGATAATCTTACTGCCACCCCAGATGGTGGATTTTAATAGCGGTTGAAATTTTAATGGTTTCATTATTACCTATATTTAGTTTATAAATGTACTCTTCAGTACGGTTTCTTACTCTCCGGTAAGGCTCTTGCTGAACCTATACCTTATTATATATAACGCTTTTTGTGCGAAATATACTTAGTCTAGTAAGCGTATTTCTTACTTCAAATATCAACTTCTCTTTTATTTTCTAACTCCCCCTCTGGGTATGTTAGTTCTCTCTCCAGAATGCTGGTGTAAAGATAACCAGCACACTGAATATTTCCAGACGACCGATGAGCATCATCAGCGAGCAGAACCATTTTGCCACATCCGGCAGTTCGCTCCACGACATGGTTGGTCCGATTTCCGTACCCAGCGTAGGTCCCACATTACCCACACAACTCAGGGTGATGGTGATGGCATTGGTATTGTCGATGCCCATGGCTATCATCGTGAACGATATCACCAGACAGATGATGAGATAAGTGGTGAGGAAGGCAAGCAGCGTAACACGCTTCTGCATCGGTACGTTCACACCATCAATCTTCAATGGCAGCACGGCGTTAGGATGCAGAATCTGGCGGAATTCATTCTTCACCATTCTTACCAGCATCACGCCACGGATACATTTCAAACCTCCACTCGTACTGCCCGAGCAGGCTCCGAAGAACATGCAGGCTGCCAATACCACCCAGGTAACATGAGGCCACACAGCAGCATCGTCGTTAAATAATCCCGTGGTGGTGATGAATGATACCACCTGGAAGATGGAGCTGCGGAAGGCATGTTCCACATCGTAGTTGCGCATCGCTATCAGCTCTACCATGATAAAAGCCGTGAAGGCTGTAACGAGGAGCATATAGAACTTAAACTCTGAATTCTTGAACAGATCCTTGATCTTGAACTTGATGACGGCTGCATAGAGCAGGGTGAAATTAACACCCGACAGGAAGCAGAAGAAGGCACAGATGTATTCCAGCGCCGGCGAATGGAAAAACGAGGTACTGCTGTTATGGGTAGAGAAACCTCCCGTAGCCGTAGTGGTCATCGCATAGTTGAAACTGTCGAAGAGATTCATTCCTGCCACATAGTAGGATGCGATGCAGGCAATGGTGAGCATCAGATAGATACTCCATATCCATTTAGCCGAAGTGGAAAGCCGGGGATGCAATTTCGTTTTGATAGGTCCTGTTGCCTCGGCAGCAAACACCTTGGTCTGTCCTCCTACAAGCGATGGCAGCAGGGCGATGGTGAAGAACACGATTCCCAGACCGCCTATCCATTGGGTGAGCGAACGCCAGAAGAGCAGTCCGTGGGGGAAACATTCTACATCGTCTAATATCGTGGCTCCCGTTGTCGTAAATCCCGACATGGTTTCAAAGTAGGCATCGGTAAAGTTGTTGATGTATCCACTTATCATGAAGGGGAGGGTTCCGAAGAAACTGAATACAATCCATGAGAGCGTTACCACGAGATAGGCATCACGGCGCGACATTGAGTTATCGGCTCCGTGTCCTCGCCATTTCAGCACCAGTCCGCCTCCGATAGTGGTAAGTGTTGCCACAATGAAGGCAAAGATGTCGTCCTGCTGGTAATAGAAAGCTACCAGCAGACTGACGAAGAGCAGGAATGCTTCTATGAAAAGCAGTTGCCCTAAAATCTTATATATTAATTTGCTGTTTATCATATATGAAGTATTTCTCTATCTCCTTCACGCTTATATGAAGTATTTCTCAATTTTCTTCATGTTGATGTTGTGGCAGAAAACCATCACCGAGTCGCCCGGTTCTATCTGGGTATTACCCGAAACAAGCATTCCTTCTTCACCGCGAACCAGTCCACCGATGGTTACACCGATAGGCATGCCGAGTTCCTTCACCGGTTTCTTGGTTACCTTCGAACCTTCTTTGGCTATAAACTCAGCCACATCGGCGTTGGCGCTCATCAGGAAGCGCACGTTCATCACGTCGGCATCGAGCATCATCTGGTAGATGTAGCTGGCGGCAATCATCTTCTTGTTGATGATGGTACCGATATCCAGACTCTCTGCCATGCTCACGTAGTCTACGTTTTCTACGGCAGCCACCGTCTTGCGCACACCCATTCTCTTGGCGGTAAGACAGGCCAGAATATTGGTTTCGGCGTTACCGGTCAGTGCCACGAAGGCCTGAGTACTGCGGATACCTTCTTCTACGAGTAGCGGAATGTCGCGTCCGTCACCATGAATGATGAGCGTCTTGTTCTCATCGAGAATATCGTTGAGATATTCGCAGCGCTCCTCGCTCATCTCGATAATCTTGCATTCCATGTATTCCGGCATCTTCTTCACGGCTCTCACGGCTGTGCGGCCGCCACCCATAATCATCACGTTCTTCACATCTACATAATGTTCCTTACCTACAATCTTGCGGATGTAGGGAATGTAGTTGCGGGTGGTCATGAAGTAGGCGAGGTCGTAGAGTTTCAGCTCGTCGTTACCGCCAGGGATGATGGTATCGCTGCCTCGCTTGATGGCTACCACGTGGTATGGGTCGTTAGGACCGCTGATGTTCTTGAGCGGTTCGTTCAGTATCTCGCATCCTTCGCGCAGTTTGATGCCGAGCATGACGAGTGCGCCGTCGTGCACATCCCAGCGCTGACGTACCCAACTCATTTTCAGTCCGTTATTGATATCTACGGCTGCGAGCATCTCCGGATAAATCAGTTTGCTGATACCTAATCCTTTGAAGAATTCCTGAGCCTGCTGATCCATATATTCCGGATTATCCACACGGGCCACCGTTCTTTTGGCACCCAGGTTCTTGGCAAGGATGCTAGCTGTGATGTTGGTACTTTCTACCGGAGTAACGGCGATGAAGAGGTCGGCATCTGCAACCCCCGCATCGCGTAAGATGTGAAGACTGGTAGGCTTGCCCAGCATGGTGAGCAGGTCGCAGTCGGAGCCAATGCTTGCCAGGCGCTCTTCGCTTTCATCGATGAGCGTAATCTCTTCATTGCTGCGTGACAGGAGTCTCGCCAGATGAGTACCTATGGCATATGCGCCAGCTATGATTATTTTCATTTCTTAATTGCTTCTTTGATTGATTCTTTATCGAGATGCACGATTTCCCTGAGCTGTGCCACGGTTCCGTGCTCCACAAACTCATCTGGCAATCCCATTCGGGTCATCTTTGGCTGATAGTCATGGTCGTTCATCCATTCCAGTACGGCTGAGCCCATACCGCCCATACGAACGCCGTCTTCGATGGTGATGAGGCGGCTGAACTTTTCGCCCACCTCTTTCAGAATGTCTTCATCGAGTGGCTTGAGGAATCTCATATCGTAGTGGGCAATGCTCATTCCGGTTTCGGCTTCTACCTCAGCGATAGCCTGGGCTGCATCGTTTCCGATAGGACCGATGGTAAGAACGGCTACATCGGTGCCGTCTTTCAGCTTTCTGCCGGTACCGGTCTTGATTTCCTCCATCGGGTTGCGCCAGTCTACGAGCACACCCTTGCCTCTCGGATAACGGATAACATAGCTGCCATGACCTGGCAACTGGGCTGAATACATCAGGTTGCGTAACTCATGTTCGTTCATCGGAGATGCGATGGTGAGATGCGGAATCGGACGGAGAGCCGCCATATCGAAGGCACCATGATGGGTTGGTCCGTCTTCACCTACCAGTCCGGCACGGTCAAGACACATGATAACCGGCAGGTTGAGCAGTGCCATGTCGTGGATGATGTTATCGTAGGCACGCTGTGCAAACGAACTGTAGATATTGCAGAATGGGATGAGTCCGTCTTTCGCCATACCTCCAGAGAAGGTAACGGCATGTCCCTCGGCAATACCTACATCGAAGGTACGGTTTGGCATCGCCTTCATCATGATGTTCATGGAGCATCCTGTAGGCATGGCTGGCGTCACACCTACAATCTTCGGGTTCTTCTGAGCCAGTTCCAGCAGCGTCTCTCCGAAAACATCCTGATATTTAGGAGGCTGGTTGCTGGTATCGGCAATGATTCTCTCACCCGTTTCCGGATCGAATTTGCCTGGCGCGTGCCAGATGGTAGCACTCTTCTCGGCTGGTTCGTAACCCTTTCCCTTGGTGGTATGCAGGTGCAGCAGCTTAGGACCCTTCATGTTCTTGAGCTGTTTGAGTACTCTCGCTACTTCCTTCACGTCATGACCGTCGAAAGGTCCGAAGTAGCGGATATTCATACCCTCGAAGATGTTCTGCTGATGACTCAGTGCCGACTTCAGTGCATTGTTCAGGCGCAGAATGCCCTTCTTGCGGTCTTCGTTGAGATAGCCTTTGGAGTGCAGCCACTGCGATGCCTTGAAACGGAGGCGGTTGTAGGTCTCGTTGGTATCGAGGTTCAGGAGATATTTCTCCATACCGCCCACTGCCCGGTCGATGCTCATATCGTTGTCGTTCAGGATGATGAGCATGTCGTTAGGTGTACTTGATACGTTGTTCAGTCCCTCGAAAGCCAGTCCGCCGCTCATGGCTCCATCGCCAATGACGGCTACCACATGCCTGTCGGTATCTCCGTTTTCGCGTGCGGCAACGGCCATACCGAGTGCTGCGGAGATGGAATTGCTCGCATGTCCGCAGGCGAAGGTATCATATTCGCTTTCTAAAGGTGTAGGGAATGGACGGATGCCGTGCAACTTGCGGTTGGTGCAGAAGTTTTCGCGGCGTCCTGTTAATATCTTATGTCCGTAGGCCTGGTGTCCCACATCCCATACAATACGGTCGTATGGGGTGTTGTAGATATAATGTAGGGCTACGGTTATTTCCACCACGCCAAGAGAGGAGGCAAAATGACCGGGGTTGACGGCAACCTCGTCGATAATGTCTTCTCTTAACTCTTTGCAGACTTGTGGCAGCTGGTCAATGCTCAGCCGTCTCAAATCTTCCGGGTATTTTATACTATTTAATAGACTAAACTTGTTCTTGTCCATGTTTTCTTCGTGAAAATCTTGTGCAAAGATAATGCTTTTTTCCTATATAAAGCACTTTTGAGGCAATATTTTCGCTTTTTCCGATTATTCTTTGTATTTTTGCAAAGGAAATTTCTGAAAAAGGAATGAAATCCGGAATTAGTTATATAACAATAAGCAAATAAATACCTTTATCGTGATGAGAAAAAATGTATTACTTTTGGGAGCCATGATGATGGCTTCCATGTCTCTGATGGCGCAGACCAAGGGTGGCGGCATCAGTCAGTCTGCTCTCCAGCAGATGGAGAAAAGCCAGCAGTCAGGTGTAGCCAACAAGGCACTCTTCAATGCGATTGCCAACAACAGCATTGATGACCTTGTGAAGAATCATGCCAACGAGGCCCCGGTTGATACTCATTTCAGCATCGAGACTCCTTCGCAGAGCATTCACAACCAGAAGAGTTCGGGCCGTTGCTGGATGTTCAGCGGTTTCAACGTGCTCCGTTCCAACTTTGCTGTCAACGACAAGCAGGGCAGAGTGGTGGAGTATTCTCAGGATTATCTCTTCTTCTATGACCAGCTGGAGAAGGCTAACCTGATGCTCCAGGGGGTTATCGACCTCGGCAAGAAGAGCATCGAGGATCCTCAGGTGCAGTTCTTCTTCAAGAATCCGCTCAATGATGGCGGAACTTTCTGTGGTGTTGCCGATTTGGCAAGCAAGTATGGTCTCGTACCAATGAGTGCCCAGCCTGAGACCTTCTCAAGCAACAATACTTCCAAGATGAGCCGTCTCGTAAGCAGCAAGCTCCGCGAGTATGGTCTGGAACTACGCAAGATGGTGGCTCAGGGCAAGAAATCTGCAGCTATCCAGGCTCGCAAGAACGAGATGCTCGGTCAGGTTTATCACATACTGAGTCTTACTCTCGGTGAACCGGTAAAGGAATTTACCTATGCTTTCCGCGACAAGGATGGCAAGCAGGTTG
>CAVBFV010000127.1:0-8546 GCA_963594575.1 Lachnospiraceae bacterium
TGGAAGTGATGGTGATACTTTTCATCATCGTGATTTTAGGTTACGTCGCCTGCAAATTGGGATATATGGGCGACAAGTTTGACAAGAAGTTATCCAGCATGGTGGTAGATATCACCTGCCCTCTGCTGGTGCTCTCGTCTGTAATGGGCGATGAGCTGCCCGACCGCACGCTCATCCTCCCGCTTTTGGGCGTAGGTTTCCTTACCTACATTCTTTTGCTTGTATTCGGTTTCGGGGTGCCCCGTCTCATCACACGCAATCATGATGATCAGGGCATGATTGGCTTTGCCCTGATGTTTGCCAACGTAGGATTCATCGGCTACCCTATCGTGTCGAGCATTTTCGGTCCGAAGGCCATTTTCTATGCAGCCCTGCTCAACATGCCGAACACATTCTTTATCTTTACAGCAGGCGTCATGCTCATCAAGGGCGAGTACAGCATTAAGCAGTTCAATCCTAAGGTACTGTTTTCTCCGGCCCTTCTTGCTGCCTTCGGGGCTGCTCTCCTGGTAGCCTTCGGGGTTCATACTCCTGATATCATTGCACGTCCAGTAACGATGGTGGGCAATGTTACGGTTCCGGCGGCTCTGATGATTATCGGTTCCTCGATGGCCAAATTGCCGTTGAAGGAGATTATCGGCAGTCCGAAGGTATATCTTTCCTCGCTTCTGCGTCTTGTGGCAGTACCTCTGAGTATCTATTTTCTGTTCAGAGTATGTGGGGTAAGCGATCAGGTCAACAACATCAATACGGTGGTCATTGCGATGCCTGTAGCGAGTTTCGGAACGATGTTCTGTCTGAAATACGGCCGCAATCCATCGCTCATCACCGAAATGACGTTCATCACCACGGTGGGCAGTATCATCACCATCCCGCTCATCACCCTCCTCTTTTCGAAATAAAAGAATCCCCTGATGTAACAGAAAGCACCAGGGGATTTTTATTTACGCAATGACACCTTATTTTACACATTAAACGAAAAAACTCCTTCATTTTTTCGTTATTCCCCGATTTTTGCTTTATCTTTGCAACTATAATCCTTTACCAATCATATAAACAAAAATGAAGATTAACAACATAACGAAAAAAAGCCTGCTCCTCATCTCACTGGCGATGGTCAGCACTACTTACCAGACACAAGCTGCACCGATTGAACATATCGGCGACAGATACATCATGCATCTACCGGAAATGGAACTCACCGGCGAAGAATCACTCCTCGACGTACTTATGATGTGCCCGGAAGTCATCTCGCTCGACGGCAACAACATCATCGGCGGAGATCCATTCGCCAACCTCTACGGCAAGTTCGTCATCCGTATCGACAACCAGGAATACGGACTCGATTACGCCACCTTCCTCCACCATTTCAAGGCTCGGGAGATAGAAACCATCAAGGTGTGCCAGAACGCCGAAGTGATGAAGGGATGCAGCAGTCTGAAGAAAGTCATCGACATCACACTGCGGAAGAAGGAGAACGGAACTACCGGCAGATGGGGACTCTTCGGTGATACCTACAGCGGCGCAAAAGGCATCGTCAGCGTTATCAGCCAGCAAGATAAACTCCGTGTGCTCAGTCATGTAGAAGGCAACTACCAGCGCACCTCCAGCAGCGATAAGGACGCCTACCAGGGCATTTCAGGAACCACCGTGAACCACTACTCCCACGAGGGCGCCAAACTCAATCTGCTCTGGACACCTACCGCGAAGGATGTGCTCGAAATAGATGCGATGCAGACCTATACCCGCAACCATTTCACCCATACCCCAGCCGATTACGTGCGCGCCTATCATCTGCAGGCCGACTATACCCGCACGCTCGCCGACAACGGCTCCAGTATCCTCTTTACCCTCGGTGCCGAGCATATCAGCGATAACGGACGCACACAGGAAGAAACCCAGACTGCGCCCTACCAGAACCACTCTACCTACCCCTTCATGGTGGTAGAATACGCCACTCCGGTCATCACCTCCGATCTCTGGATTACGGCAGGTTTCGAGGGCGGACTCTCCATCGAGAAGAACTGCATCGCCGATTACATCAACCATTCCAACTATCAGGATTTCTACGCCCAGATAGATTACAACATCGGCAAGTGGGGATTCATGGCAGGCGACCGCTTCCGCATCATCAACTTCCGTCCTAAGCAGATTGCGCCGGAAGAGCACTGGAAGCATACCACCCACAACCATATCTACTCGGCGAGCGTTTATTACAGCTTCACGCCGGGTCATACCCTGCAGGCCACCTACTGCCGCCGCATCTTCAATCCCGAGTTTGGCGATTTCGTTACCGCGGGCGATATGGAGGGAGCCTGGCAGCCGGTTTATACCGCCGACATTGGCAACAGCATGGCGAATGTGGTAGAGCTCAAGCATACCTACAGCCGTCCTGCCTTCGTGCTCAGCACCTCGGTGAAGAACATCCACCAGCACCTGTTCAGCACCACCCACGACAATACGCTCGGCATCGGCTCCACCGCCTTCTGGCATCAGGGCATCCTGCGCCTCACAGCCGGCATCAACTACTTCTGGCAGCGCAGCGAAACCCCTTCAGAGGAGGCTCAGCAGCGCAATGCAGAGTACAATCATTTTGCCGTGTTCAAGTTGGCACCGCAGCTCACAATGGCCGATGGCTGGCGCTTTACGGGCAATCTTATCTGGTGCACCCGCCGTCGCAGCGATGCCTACACCCCGGCTAATCTCTATGCCGAGGTAGGGGTATACAAGAATCTGGGCAAGCACTGGACGCTCGAAGCCCGCTTCCATGATATGGCGAGCCAGCACTTCGGCAACCGCGCTGCCACCATCGGCTGCACATATTATTTTTAATTGAGCTTTTAACAATCTTTTTCTAAATCAGAAGCAAGATTTCTGTTCCTTTCTTATTTTATTATCAGAAAGTGAAACAATAAAAAGAAAGGAACATTATATATGAGAAAAATTGATTTCAAGAAGATCGGGCTGGCAGCGATGATGCTCCTGTCGGCCCTCACATTCCAGTCGTGCGATAACGATAACGATACCGACTGGGACCGCGTTTTCCCTAACGCACTGGTAACCGTGAAGAAGAGTGGCGATGCCTGCTATCTGCAGCTCGACGACAACACCACGCTGCTCGCCAAGAACCTGAAACCTACCATCTTTGACGGTAAGGAGGTTCGCGCCCTGGTCAACTACACGCAGACCTCGGAGAAGAGCGAGAAGTATAACCAGGTGATTCACGTCAACTGGATAGACAGCATCCTGACCAAGAAGCCAGTTCCTTCGCTCGGTTCTGATACCGAGAACCGCGAGAAGTATGGCGACGACATGGTCGACATCGTGCGCGACTGGGTAACGGTGGCAGAAGATGGCTATCTCACCCTCCGTTTCCGTGCTCTCTGGGGCGGTCAGAAGGTGCATTACATCAACCTCGTTACGGGTGTGAATCCAGATAATCCTTACGAGGTAGAGCTGCGCCACAATGCCAATGGCGATCCTCAGAACTACTGGCGCGATGCCCTCGTAGCGTTCAATCTGAACGGAGTCGTGCCTGATACCGAAGGCAAGACGGTGAAGCTTACCATCCGCTGGCGTTCCAGCCAGGGCTACAAGGAGGTAGATTTCAACTACTGTTCACGCAAGCCTATCAGCAGCCCGAAGATGCTCGAAGGATACAGCCAGGAAGGAAGAGACATCCGATAAACGAAGAAAAGCAGATAAAGCAGATAAAAGCAAAAGCCCCGATGCATGATGCATCGGGGCTTTTTTTGTTTTCCTTTATGGTAAAGGCTTTCTGGGGGACCAGCGATGGAATCGCTGGGGACGGGGGCACAAAGGGGCTAAGGTTCTTTTTACCTTTTTTACTTTTTTACCTTTAAAAGCTGCTGCAGCTAGTTACACCGAGGGTGGTAGCGATGGCTGTAAGGAAGGAGATTGCAATCTGCAAAATTGTTTTCCAGGTACTTGCTTTCATAATGTTTAATGTTGAATGTTTAATGTTTAATGTTGAATGTTGAATGTTGACTTGGGTGGCCTCAGGCGAGGGCTTTATTCAAGCCCGTCGCCGCCTTCCTGAGAGCCGCCGCCGGTAGTTCCGGAGCCGCCCTGGCTGGTACCGCCACCTTGTTCAGTGCCGCCTGAGGTACCACCAGAGGTGCCACCTGAGGTACCGCCTGAAGTACCACCTGAGGTGCCACCCTCGTCGGTGCCGGTATAGCCGCCGTACTCCTGAATCTTGCACTTCTTGCGCAGCTCGGAGTTGCTCCAGCTTTTTGTGTTTCTCACAATCAGGTGTACACCCTCTACGCTGGCAGCCGTTACCTTCTCCTTGGTATCCTCCGCCTTCGAAGTCATACCGATGGAGAACAGACCGAGGTCAGAGAGACGCACGCTCTTACCGTCGAGAATCAACTCCTGCAGATGGTCGAGTGCATCCATCAGCACACCGTGGATAGTACCTCGGGAGTAAGGTGAACCGTGGTCAGAGATGTGAGATACGAATCCCTCGAAATCCACCTCGCGGTCAGTTACCGCAGTGGCATACCACTTTTTCTTACCAGCGTTCTCGCCGCTCTGTGGTGTACGCTGCAACTTACGATACTTCAATGTTCCTTTCTGTTCCATGATCTTAAAATATTAAAGGGTTAATATAAATGTTGAATGTTGAGTGTTGAATGTTAACTTGGTGGGGTGCGTTTTGTCGAGTGCATCCTTTCTTCGAACGACAGTGCAAAGGTACGGCAATTTTCTAATACTACCAAATTTCACCCTGCAGAGTTATGTTAAACGGATTTAACACTTCGGACACATCTGGTTAATCTTGCCAACTCATAATTTATCGGGCGAGAAAACTATGTGATGTAAAAAGTTTCTCTATGCTTTCTTACTCCGAAAACAGTAGGAAGCAAGAAATCCATCATCATCCACCGAACCCATTTCCACCTCCCAAGCGTGACAGTTGTGACAGTTGTGACAGTTTTCAGCGCCTACCCCCATCTCCCTCTCTTTAGAGGTAACTTATTATATATATAAATTTATATATATAATAAGTTAAATATAATAATAACAATTTGAAAGCAGCCCGATTTCATATACCCCTCCCCTGAAAACTGTCACAACTGTCACAACTGTCACAACTGTAACGCCTCTCTCAATCCTTCTCCTCTCCTTCTCCCTCCATCCTGTTTTGTAAAGAAAAAAGGAATCACCCTACCCCCCTGGAGGTTATTAGGGGGATACGCTCATGCCCATAGGGGGTACTGCTGAGTAGATACTTCATTTCATCCTTTAAAATCAGTTAAAAAATGGGTGTTCCCCCATAAAATGTGCAAAAACATGATAGGATTCACTCATAAAATGTGTATATTTGCAGCGTTATTCCCTCATAAAATGTGGGATAACAAGTGATTATTCCCTCATAAAATGTGATTTTAAGATACGGATTATGGAAAGATTAGCTATCAATGAACTTCTGAAATGGAAGAATAAATTGGGTTACTAACGTACCGCTCTATGCGGTAAATGGTCTCGAATTTTATTCGATACAAAATTAATCTTTCTCACGAAAACACAAAAGAAATCCCCCAAAAACTTGCATAAAAGAGAAATATTGCTTATTTTTGCAGCAAATAAAAAGAAAGAACGATGGCAAAGGAAAATATAAGCTTAAATGTTCCGCAAGCTGCGGACGATTTCAAGATGCTTTTTCCCATTCCATGGTTTCATCATCAACGTATCATCGACAAATGCAAGGAAGATATGAACAAAGCCTTGTTCTTCGTAAGAAAGACTTGGGAGAACAATTGGGGACGTGACGCTCTTCTCAACTGGCTTGATACCGACCTTTATGAGCGTGACGGCAAAGCCATCACAAACTTCCAATCCACGCTCCCTGCTGTGCAGAGTGACTTAGCGCAACAGATAACAAAAGACCCTTATCAGATCATACAAGGAACCGATGGGAATATCAGAATATCAACTATCCAAACTCTTTCCGAAAGACTTTAAGTCTTCTATGCCGACTAAAAGGTTCGACCACTTTAAAGCGGATTTGCAATCCGCAGCCGTAGGCTTTTCATATTGATATCTTACGTATCAATCCTTAGTCTCCTTTATATCAGAAAGCGTTGCTTCAATATCTTCGATTGTAGGCAACTGGCTTTGTATGTTTTCAGGCATGAGCTTAGACAACTGATATTCGGAGATGCCTATTGGCTGATTGGTTGATTCAAGAGCATATTGAGCCATCACATTGTTCTTGGTTTTGCAGATAAGCAATCCAATTGTAGGGTTGTCAGTAGGCTTCTTTTTTATATGATTTACAGCACTTATATACATCCCCAACTGTCCCAAATGTTCAGCTTTGAATTTTGTAATCTTCAGTTCTACGACAACATAACAGCGCAGTTCCAAGTGATAGAAAAGCAAGTCGGGATATACAGTGTCTCCCCCTACTTGTAGAGGAACTTGACTTCCAACAAAAGCAAAACCTGTACCCAATTCAAGCAAAAAGCGTGTTACATTTTGGGTAAGTCCTTGCTCCAATTCTCGCTCCCGATACTCACCGTCAAGTGTGAGGAAATCGAAATTATAAGGGTCTTTCAATGTTTGTGCTGCTAATTCGCTTTGAGAATCCGCCAGCAGCTTGTTAAAGTTATTCACAGCCTTTCCCTGTCGCTCATACAGATTAGTGTCAAGGAAATTAAGCAGAACAGCACGACTCCAGCCATTTTCTACGGTCTTATTCAGATAGAACACAGCACGGTTAACATCCTTACATTGCGATATGATATACAGATGATGCCCCCAAGGAACGGAGAAGAATACGTCCTCGTTTATTTGGGCAACAGGTTGTTGCCCATGTCCTTTTTGTAATTGTGCAACAACTTGTTGCACAATTATATTTCCTTGATTATAAAAGAGATACCATTGCCTAATGTATTGTAGATTCCTGTATGAAAGCCCTTTCATATCTGGAAACTCCGCCATAAGTTCACGGCTCAATTCTTTGAGCCAGCCATCGCCCCAAGATGCAGATTTCTGCTTTTCACAGATGTCTGCACCCATACGCCAATAAAGGCGGAGCAATTCTGTGTTAACCTTGATTGCCGCCTTAACCTGTGCATGGCGTATATCTTTCTTCAACTGCGAAACCCAACTTTTGAACTCGCTGTTTCCTGCCAATGTCATATTTCCTGCCATATTCTATGTCTTTTTTAATGATCGATTTGAGCATTTCCGTAATACCGTTGCTGCCATAACCTTCACATTAAAACGTTCTACATTTTTCTGCAAATTTACATTTTTCCTTTGAAAACACAAAAGAAATCCCTTAAAAACTTGCATAAAAGAGAAATATTGCTTATTTTTGCATTATCTTTGCAGGAAAGGACGAAGATATGAAACAAGAAAACAACAGAATACAATTACCCCTAGAAGAAATCAAGCTCGCATTCGCTGCTTCATGCGTTGAGGGAGCTGCAAGAAAGCTCGGGGTACCATATATTGAAATATACGAAAGAATGAGAAAGGTTGATTTAATCAACAAGTTCATTCTGCCCCACTACGATACGCTCCACACCGAAAGTCGAGAGTATCTTATAGAAGATATCATTGAGTGTCTAACTAATTGGGAGAAGAAAGACAGATGAAAATAACTGTTTATCATGGAGCTACAGAAATTATAGAAGCTCCACTTAATCATGTTGTAAGACCAAGGTTAGACTTTGGCCAAGGCTTCTATGTAACCGATTTAAAGGATCAGGCAATCAAATGGGCTAAAACCATAGCCGAAAAAAGAGCAGCACAACCCCTACTCAATATCTACACTCTAGATAGGGACGCTATTCTTGCAGAAGCTCGCTGCAAGATATTTACCGCATACGATAAAGACTGGCTAGACTTCATCGTGGGCAACAGACGAGGCGAAAACCCTGCCAGAGATTACGATTATGTAGAAGGAGGTATCGCTAACGACCGAGTAATCGATACCGTAAACCTATACATGACAGGTTTTTACGATGCAGAATCAGCCCTACAGCAGTTAATATTTCATAAGCCCAACAATCAGATTTGCTTACTCAATCAAACTCTCATCAATAAATACTTAGTATATAATGGAACAGAAAAAATATAAACAGATCAACACAAAGACGCCTGAGATTCAAGAAATGATTCTAAGCTATCAGATAGGTGGCGTAGCATACGAACTGTCACAGCGCCTGGAAATATCTCCAGCTCTGGCTCTTGATCTTTTCTATCGCAGCAAGACCTGTGCCCAACTCCACGATAAGCGCACCGGCCTGTATCTCATGAGCAATGGCTACATCGCCGATGATTTCATTTACGAGAAGCAGAGAGGGTACTAAGCCGCATTTTTATATCTGAGATACCTTGCCCCCCTACACGCCCTGAATGGGCAGAAGCACCTAGCCCAGGGTAACACCCTGGGTATAAGCGCAATCAGCCTTGCGCCCTGTAAGGGCAAAAGCCTTCAAATACCGCAGATTCCCTGCCTATTCCTCTCGTCTTTCCGCCTCCGGCTCCGCCACCATTTCCGGCTC
>CAVBFV010000128.1:0-8531 GCA_963594575.1 Lachnospiraceae bacterium
TGATGGATATGATTAGAACAACAATGGCTACTCCTGTTACAATTTTCAATTGCTTTTTATTCATAACTGCTTTTATCCTTTTATAAATACTTGTTACTTCTTGTTCTTTTCTTACTTATTACTTTCTATATGTTATAACATTCCTGTTACCATAATCTTGCATGCAAGATAAATAATAAATGTTAACGCATTTGACGTTTATGGGTGCAAAGGTACTAAACATAATTGAGTATCACAAATATTTCTGGATTTTTTTTGCTCTTTGGATAGTTTTTCGTACCTTTGCAAAAAAAGAGAATAATAGAGATGACACCAAAACTCATTCACCTTTGCTGGTTTAGTAATGACCCTTATCCTGTAGAGATAAAGGTTTGTTTGGATACGTGGAAGCGCCTAATGCCCGACTATGTTGTTAAAGTTTGGGATTATGCCGCAGCAAAGTCTATTGGCTGTGCTTTTATTGATGAGGCTTTGGAAGCTCGAAAATGGGCTTTTGCAGCCGATGTGGTGCGATTCTGTGCTGTCTATAAGGAAGGCGGCATTTATATGGATAGCGATATCTATCTGCATCGCCGTTTCGACGAGATCCTTCCTGAGGATGGTTTTGCCACTTTCAACGAGAAGGATAAAGAGAAGTTTGGCTTGCAGGCAGCCTTCTTTATGGGTACTGTGGGCAATGCGTTCTGCAAGAAGATGTTTGAGTATTATCAGAATCGTCATTTCAAGAATCCAGATGGCTCTTTCAATGATACGATTTCGCCTTATACCATGTCGGCTGTGGCGAAGTCTTTCGGATGGCAGATGAAGGATGAAAAGCAGGTGCTGCCTGGACTGACGGTTTATCCTACGCATCTTGTTGCTCCCAACAATCATTATCCGGTGGATAGCGAGACGATAGGAGTGCATCGTGTTGCGGGTAGCTGGCGAAAGAGAAAACTGGGACGATCCATAGAGATTAAGGTTAAGCATTTATGGCATGTAGTAAGATATGCCCTTTTCAAAAAGTGAGAAGGGCATATCTTACTACATGCCATATCTTAATGCTATATCATATATTTTATATGCCTAACATCTTCTTATACAGGTTGATGTAGGCTTGTGTGTATTTGCTGTAAGTATAGCTTTGCGAATATTCTCTGGCAGCTTTTGCCTCTTCCGAATCTTTGCTCCATTGGACAATGCCAGCCTTCACGGTAGCCGCCATCTCTTCTGGAACATAGGAGTCGAAATAGGTGGCATGGTTCTTACATACCTCCGGCAGACTAGTGAATCTGGAAGAGAAGACCTTGGCGTTGAATCTCATAGCTTCCAGCACAGGAAGTCCGAAACCCTCTAAAAGGCTAGGGAAGAGGAAGGCTTCACAGTGAGCATACATCCAGTTTTTCTCGGCATTGCTGATTTCTCCTGTAAAGGTTACATTCTCCGTTCCCCATTCTTCCTTGATTCTCTGCAGTTCGTAATAGTGCTTGCTATAAGGCTTTCCGCAGATATAGAGTTTATATTCCGGAAGGAACTTCATCATCGGAATCAGAGTCTTGAAATTCTTCTTGGCTCTGGTCTGACCGATGGTAAAGAAGAACTTCTTGTCGTCTTTGATGTATTCTGGTTTCTTCTGCAGTTCCAGATCAGTATCTTTAATGCCATTATAAATCACATCCAATGGTTTGTTACCTATATTGATATGGTTTAGCAGGTCATCTTTTACATATTCTGAAATAACGGTGATATGGTCTGAACGTCTGATATGCCATTTCATCTTCCATAGGGTTTTCAGGCGATGGACGCCTTTCTTCTCGTGCAGGAAGTTGAGGTCATGGATGGTCAGGATGTTTTTCATCCCCTTTTTGTGTTTGCGCTTGATGAACAATTGGTCTGTGGAATGCCACAAATCAATTTTCTTGTTGAGCTTCCTTAAATCATGTGCCAGATGTTCCACTGATACATAATCCACATTGTTCCCGGCAAATCCTTTATGCTTCTCCTTTACCAGGAAGATGAAGTGCATATTCTGTATGTCGGGAATGCTGATGAGCTGCTGGCTGTAGTTGTCTGCGATTTCACCAAAGCCGCACTTTTCTGCCAATCGTGTAAAGTCTATTAATATATTCTTCATTGTTCATCGACTTTTTATGTTATAAAACTTACTGTTGAGGATTCCTAAAGCAAAGATTCCTGTATAGCTTTCTTCAGATTCTCTCCGTTGTTGATGGCTATTGCCATCTGTTTTGTTTGGGTAAGCATACCGGCATATTCTTCTTCCGAAATGCTGGCTAGGCGCCCTGGAAGTTCTTTCAGGGAGTTGATGGTAAATCCCACTCCCTTCTCTTCTACAAGCGAAGCAATGGCTGATTCTTTCCATACGATGATAGGCAATCCTGCACGAAGATAGAAGGATGCTTTGTGAGGAGTATTGTATTTCAGATAGCTTCCAAAGTCGCCATGGCATTCTTCCAGGGAATCTCCATCCCATACCAGACCAAAGTTTCCGCGCACTTGCTTGATAAAATCGTCGGCATTCATAAAACCGTGCCATACAATGTTCTTGTCTTTTGCTACGGCATCATAATCTTCCATATTGCCGTAAAGGTGGAACTTGAACTGGTAATCCAGTTCCTGCATCTTCAGGATAAAGGCGTTTTTGCGCAGATTGAGTGAGCCGGCATATATGATATCCCAAGCCTCGTTGTTTTTGTGCTTTTTATCTGTGGCTATAGATGGTGACAGATAATCATGGAAACCTAAAGCTCCAACAGGCTTTTTAAAACCTTGCAACTCGAGCCATCCCTTCATCGCTTGATTGGTGGCGATGACATAATCTGTGTGGTTCAGGCGCTTCAACTCCTGCCCGACAGTTAGTTTCTTACGTCTAAAGCTGCCTAAATCATGAATCAGGGAAACCGTCTTCGCTCCCTTGAGATGAGCCACATTGCAGATTAAGGAGAAATATTTCTTCACAGGATATTGTAATACAATCACATCACCTTTTTGGATACGTGAACAGGCGATGAAAGTGCTTGCCAGGTTATAGAAGAATGCCAGAAACTTGTTCTTGTTGATTCTGCAAGGCAAGCCGATATTTACTGCCCCCATAGAGTGCAGTATCTTTTCATAATCCGTCTTTGCCTTGTTGCCAGCACTTGTCAAGTTATAATAAGTGCGGCTGATATAACATAATCTTTTTTCCTTCATATAGCCTATTGATTAGATGTGCAAGTTTATACCTCTTCCATTCGTTTCATTTCCCATCCAGCAAACTGGATGATGATTTTATGCAATGTCGTGCCTTGGCGCAAGACTTCTATTCTTGGTGCTGCGGCATAACGATTGATCTGTTCTACTGCTTCCTGCCATTGTGCCTCGGCTTTTGTCTCGAAATCCTTGGCTGGCAACATCTTCAGTTCGATGATGTAGCTATGTTTGGTAGGATAGTGGGTCAGGTCGGGCAAGAGGAAGAAATCACAATAGCCGTGATT
This sequence comes from Lachnospiraceae bacterium, assembly GCA_963594575.1. Taxonomy (GTDB): domain Bacteria; phylum Bacteroidota; class Bacteroidia; order Bacteroidales; family Bacteroidaceae; genus Prevotella. The sequence continues at coordinate 3,474 of CAVBFV010000128.1, forward strand.
CAACTCAAGTTCGGGAGCCGTAATGTAATAGCTGCTCAGGTAGAGATATGCCATAAAGAAACCTTGCAGGTTGCGCTCGGCTTCAATGCCATCTCTTACTGATGCCACTTCGGCGTAAGCCTTCGACATAAAGCCCAAGACATCTTCCCATTTCCCATAAAACGCCATACAGGTGAGCATATAACCAAACTCATTCAGGTTGATATGGTTGATTTCCTGATATTGCTCCTGTAGATAGCCATAATATTGACGGCGTACATTGTTGTTCGGGATTCCCAGGAGCAACTGGTCGCCGAAAGTATCCTTGATGGTAAGCATACCGTAATAGAACAGCAGGCTTGGGAAGTATTCCGGCTTCACGATTTCACAGGCAGGGAAGGTTTCGTATAGATTCGAAACGATGCAGCCTTCCTCTGTAATTCTGCGGATGATGCCCTTGCGGTTGCCGTCTAGCTTGTCGAGCTGGAGCAGTCGCTTCATCTTGTTGTAGTCGGTCTTGGTGTTTGGGTCTATCATCTGCTTAGGGGCTTTACCATCGTCCATGTAATTACGGAGATAATATAACACCATATCGCAATTGAAGACCCTGACCTTGCTGCTTAAGCATGCCTCTGAGAAGCAATAGTTATCATACCACGGCTTAATTTCTTCTATCATTGCCTCGATATCGCTATCTGCTGGTATCTGTCCCTCATCACGATAACGGGTAAACATGGCTCGCACATCTTCAGTGCTGAAGCCCAGCATCTTGTCAAATTCAGGCTTGGTTGAGATATGCCAGCCTATGTTGAAGCCGCTGGTAACATCGTCTAGTGTTACAGGGCTTACACCCATCATGAATATCTTGGCAAATGAACCCTTGAACTTCTTGAAATAGTCGCGGTAGAAACCGCTGGCATGTGTTATCGCATGATACACTTCCTCTCCCTGCTCGTTGAGCACGGTATTTGTGAAGTTGTCGTATTCATCGATGATGAGATAGAGCTGATAATTCTGTTCTTTTGCGTATTTTTGGATTGTAGCAAGCTTATTGGATGCAACATCCTCGGCAAGAACGGTCTTTCTGGTTGCTTCATCATAGAATTGTGCATATCTGTTGATAAAGGAATCAAAGCAGATATTGCAATACGAATTGAAGCGCTCTTCCAGTTTTTCAATATTTCCTCCTATCTGAGAGAAATCGAGCGCCAGTACCTGATACTTACCCTGTAGAACTGTAGGCTGACTGCCAATCCAGAGACCTCCGAAGATTTCCTGGAATTGGTTTTTCAACTTGCAGTCATAGTAAGCTTCAAGCATACTGAGGAACAGGCTCTTGCCGAAACGGCGAGGGCGAATGAATATCAGATAGTCCGGTTGAGCCTCCAACAACGGAATATACATAGTTTTATCTACGTAATACTGATTTTCTCTGATGATTCTTAAGAAATCAGAGACTCCATAAGGTACTCTTTTTGCTTCTATCATCTTGTAATCCTTTCTATTCTTAAGATAAACTCTATTTCTTTTGACACAACTCTATTTTCTTGGTACAACTTTCCCCTTTACCACTTCATATCGCTTGTCAAACTCCTCCTTGGTTCGCTTCCACCTGTTATGTGTCCATAAATAATAAGGTGGATTCTTGCGGATGGTTTCTTCCAGCATCTGGAAGAAGCGACGGGTAATCTCGTGCTCCGGCAGGGAGTTCGGATTGCGGGTGATGAGTTTGTAGGTTGCTGTATAGTAGCCTCGCTTAGGGCGAGACATCTCTACATAGAACACGGCATCGTTCATCTTCCTCATGATTCTCTCGCCGCCAGTAAACACTGGGGTTTCGGGATGGTTGAGGAAAGGAAGCCACAGGTGGATGTTCTCCCACTTGGGGCCCTGGTCGCTGATGTAGCCAAAGATGCTGCGGATGTTCTTGCGTTTGTAGTCTACGAGATATCGGAGGATGTCCTTCTTAGGGACAGGCACTCCGTTTTCTTCGTGAGAGCGGATGCGCTTGAAGAGTTCATCAAAAGCTTTATTGTACAGTGGATGATAGATGAGGCCCATGATGCGGCTTTTGGGCAGTTCGATGCCTACACATGAGAGCCACTCCCAGTTGCAGTAATGACCGAGGATGGCTGCCACATCCTGACCTTCCTGGAAACATTGTTCCACTTCTTCGCTGTTATATACCTTGAATCGGCGGCGAAGTTCCTTATCGCTGATGCTCAGAAGTTTAACCGCCTCGAAGAAGTAATCGCTGAACCAGCGGTAGAATTTCTTCTCGATGTCAACAATCTCTTCTTCTGATTTCTCAGGGAAGGAGGTGGTGAGATTCTTACGCACAATGCCTCTGCGGTACTTGATGACGTAATACATCATGAAGTACTCGAAGTCGGCGATGCAATAGAGCAGCCTGAAAGGCAGCAGCGATATTGCATAAAAGAATGCATAAACAATCTTAACCATCTGTAAAACTATAAATTCTTAACTATTAACTCTTTACTCAATTACACCTGCTGCATATCATGCAACTTCTTGTAATATCCTTCTTTTTTTATCAGCTCCTCATGAGTACCGCGCTCCACAATCCTTCCCTCATGCAATACGCAGATTTCGTCTGCATGTTTGATGGTACTCAGTCGGTGGGCCACAGCTACGGTGGTACGGGTCTTCATCAATCTCTCCAAGGCATCCTGAACCAGGCGCTCGCTCTCGGTATCGAGGGCTGATGTTGCCTCATCGAGGATGAGGATAGGAGGATTCTTGAGGATAGCACGGGCGATGCTGACACGCTGACGCTGGCCACCGGAAAGTCTGCCGCCTCGGTCACCGATATTTGTATCGAAACCATGCTCCGACTTGGTTATGAACTCGTAAGCATTGGCTATCTTAGCTGCATTGGCTATTTCCGCATCCGTAGCATCGGTCTTGCCGAATCGGATATTGTCCTTGAAACTTGCATTGAAGAGGATAGCCTCCTGGTTTACATTTCCTATCAGCATGCGAAGGTCATGTACGGCAAGGTCTTTCACATTAATGCCGTCAATCAGCACCTCGCCTTCCTGTACATCATAGTAACGAGGAATCAAATCTACCATCGTACTCTTACCGCTACCGCTCTGACCAACAAGTGCAACAGTCTTGCCTTTTGGTATCACGAGATTGATATCCTTTAATACATAAACCAGTTCGGCGCTCTTTCGGTCGGTATAGGCGAAGGAAACGTGGCGGAACTCTATCTGATGTTCGAAGCTGCTGATATGCTCAGGGTTCTCCTTGTCCTTGATTTCCACCTCAGCCTGCAGAATCTTGTCGATACGCTCCATGCTTGCCAATCCCTTTGGGATATTGTAGCTCGCCTTGGAGAATTCCTTCAGTGGGTTGATGATGCTATAGAGCATCACAAGATAGAAGATGATGGTAGGACCGTCGATTCTGCCGTAATCCAGAACCAGGATGCCGCCAAACCACAATACCACTACGATAAGGATGGTTCCCAGAAACTCACTCATCGGGTGTGCCATCTGCTGGCGGATATTTACACGCATGATGTTGTCGCGGTAGCTGCTGTTAACCTGATTGAAACGCTTGTTCATCTTTTCTTCTGCACAGAACGCCTTGATGATGCGCAAGCCGCCCAGGGTTTCTTCTACCATACTCATCGTGTCGCTCCAAAGTGCCTGTGCCTCGATACTGTGTGCCTTCAGTTTCTTGCCCACTACTCCCATGAACCAGCCGAAAGGTGGTACAAAGAGAATGGTGAAGAGGGTGAGCTGCCAACTGATGCAGATCAGCGTGATGAAATAGAAGAGAATCAGGACAGGGTTCTTGAAGAGCATGTCGAGCGACGACATGATGCTGTTCTCCACTTCCTGTACATCACCGCTCATGCGGGCGATGATATCGCCCTTGCGCTCCTCGCTGAAGAAACCGAGCGAGAGACTGTTTATCTTCTGGTAAATCTGATTGCGGATGTCTCTTACGATACCTGTACGGATAGGTATGATGGTGGCTGACGAGAGGAAATAGGCTCCCGTCTTGAGGAATGTCATGAAGGCTAGGAATATGCCGATGACCAAAAGGGCTGTTGATGCACTATGGACAACAATAAACTCCTGAATATAGTAATACAGGTTATTGGTTGCAACCTCCTTGATGCTACCCCAATCTCCATTCCAGTGCATATACTCGTTGACACGGATACCACCGTCTACTTTGAACAGGATTTGCAGGATTGGTATCAAGGCTGCAAACGAAAAGATGTTCAATACCGCAGACAGGATATTGAACAGGATTGACAGTCCCAGATACTTCTTGTATGGAGGGACGAATCGGCGTAAAATTTGCAAGAATTCCTTCATAGGTGCAAATATAGTGCTTTTTAAGAAAACCGCCAAACTTTTGGCGGTTTTTCTTGTTTATATTCTGTTTTTTCTTTCAGAAGAGTCTTTTTATTCAGAAAAAGATGTTCTGAGGAGTTGGGGGTTATTCCTTTACTTCTTCTCCGAAGAGAGTAGCAGAGGTAGAACCGGTGATGCGGACTTTCACGAACTCTCCGATGTGGTGGTTGCCCTTATCGATGACCACCGCCTTGTTCTGTTCGGTTCGACCCATCATCTGCTCGCGGCTACGCTTGCTGAAGTTCTCGATGAGGATGGTGAATTCCTTGCCCTCGTCCTTCTTGTTCTGCTCGGCACTCACCTCGGTCTGCAGCTTGATAAGCTCGTTGAGGCGGGCTATCTTGGTTTCCTCAGAAACGTTGTCTGGCAGATGCTTGGCAGCGTAGGTGCCCGGGCGCTCTGAATACTTGAACATGAAGGCGCTGTCGAAGCCTACTTCCTTCACCAGCGAGAGGGTTTCCTGATGGTCTTCCTCGGTCTCGTCGTGATAACCCACGAAGATGTCGGTGGTGATGCCGCAGCCTGGAATGATGCGCTTGATGTCGGCGATGCGCTGCAGATACTCCTCACGGGTGTATTTGCGGTTCATCAGCTTCAAAATCTTGTTGCTTCCGCTCTGTGCAGGGAAGTGGATGTGCTTGCAGAGGTTTGGCTCTTCGGCGATGGCGTGGAGGATGTCCTC
>CAVBFV010000129.1:0-8524 GCA_963594575.1 Lachnospiraceae bacterium
GGGAACTGCTTAGCCATCGCTGTCTTCTGGAACTGGAAGCGCTCGTCGAGCTGCTTGGCTGTGATGTCGAGGATATTGTCGAGCTTGGCAAAGAACATGTCGATGCGCTGCTTTTCGTCTTCGATGCCCATGCACTCGATGGCGAGCTTCACGATGTTGATGGTAGAGAAGCTCAGGTTACCGCGGGCGATGCTGGTCTTCTCGCCCCAGCGGTCTTCGAACACGCGGGTACGGCAGCCCATGGTTGCAATCTCCCACTTGTAGCGCTCCGGATCATCAGCACGCCACTTCTCGTTCTGGTTGAAGGTGGCGTCGAGGTTCAGGAAGTTAGGGAAGAAACGGCGGGCTGTTACCTTGCACGCCAGCTTGTAGAGGTCGTAGTTTCTGTCCTCAGGCAGATAGTTTACGCCTCTCTTCTTCTTCCATATCTGGATAGGGAAGATGGCTGTTTCGCCATTGCCTACGCCCTGATAGGTGCTCTGCAGGATTTCGCGCATGATGCAGCGGCCCTCGGCGCTGGTATCGGTACCGTAGTTGATGCTTGAGAATACTACCTGGTTACCGCCGCGGCTGTGGATGGTGTTCATGTTGTGGATGAATGCCTCCATCGCCTGATGCACGCGGTTCACGGTCTTGTTGATGGCGTGCTGCTCCAGGCGTTCGCGGCCCTGCAGTCCGTCGAGCGGCTTCTCTATGTAGTCGTCGATAGGCGCATCATAGAGGTTGCTCAGGTCTTCGCCTGTCAGCTTCTCCAGGTTCTTCACCTCTTCCTGGTACGACATGCGTACGTATGGAGCCAGATAGAAGTCGAAGGCTGGGATGGCCTGACCGCCGTGCATCTCGTTCTGGCAGGTCTCGAGAGAGATACAAGCCAGCACGGCTGCGGTCTCGATGCGCTTGGCAGGACGGCTTGAACCGTGACCGGCTGTGAAACCGTGGTTCAGAATCACGTCGAGCGGATGCTGCACGCAGGTGAGACTCTTGGTTGGGTAATAGTCCTTATCGTGAATATGTATATAGTTGTGCATGACGGCGTCGCGTACATCCTCAGAGAGGAGGTAGTCGTCGACGAATGGTTTAGTGGTTTCTGAAGCGAACTTCATCATCATGCCGGCTGGTGTGTCGGCATTCATGTTGGCGTTTTCACGGGTGATGTCGTTGTTCTTGGCATTGACGATGCTCATGAACACGTCGCGTGTCTTCGCCTTGCGGGCGATGTTACGCTGGTTACGGTATGCGATATACTTCTGGGCAACATCTTTGCGGGCACTCTTCATGAGCTCCATCTCGATGGCGTCCTGAATGGCCTCAACGCTCATCTGGCTCTTGCCGCGATAAGAGATGTGGTCGGTTATCTGCTCGATAAGAGTGGTATCTTCACCCTTGTCGGTATGCAACATGGCCTTGCGAATGGCTGCCATGATTTTCTGTTCGTTGAATCCAACGATGCGTCCGTCACGCTTTACTACTGTCTGGATCATTTTAGTATTACTTTTACGATTAATATTTAAATTACTTAGTATTAAGTCATTATGACTTGAAGAGGTAGATATGTACCTCATTTTGATATTGCAAAGGTATAAAATATTTCTGAAAGTAATTGCTTTTGGACAACTTTTTTATCGTTAAAAAATATTAAGTCACTGATAATCAGGCGAAAATGAAAAAGTTTCGGGAAACTTTAATAGATTTCTGTTTTCCGAAACGTTTAAGTTGTTATCTATCAGCGTGTTGCGTATTTTGTGCGCTTGTGTGCGTTTTTCCCTTGTTGTCTGTGTGCCGTGGCAGGGGGTGGGAATGAAAATCGCCGCAACGCCCGTGTATAGGGCATTGCGGCGATTCGGGGGTGATTATTTTGCTTGTCGCTTATAGTCGAGCGCAGCTCCGATGGCGGTGCAGAATTCCGAGTATTTCGGTATTCTGAACCTCACTCCGTAGAGTTTCTCCATGGCTGGGAACACCTCGCGGCATTGCGGCAGCAGGGTGAGGTTGCCGATGAGCACGAAATCCTTGATGCCCGATTCGAGCGATGAGAGGATGGTAGCCGAACCTATCGACTGCAGCACCATCCAGATGAGTCCCATGGCGATGTCTTCGCGCGAAGCATTAGCCTTGGCGTTGCTGAAGAGCGATGCGGTGGCGTTCATCGGGAGTCCGGGCAGAGGCTTGGCGCTGATGTCGCCTATCAGCAGGTTTATCTTGCTCACGTCGCCGTCCTTGGCGAGGTTGATAATCTGCTTGATGTCATCGGTCTTGAGCATGATGCGGCTCAGTCCTGCCAGGGTTCCGCCGCCTATGCCGATGCCTCCGATGTGCCTTATCTCGTTGTCATCGCATTTTACGAGCGATGTACCGGTTCCCATGCTCACCACAATCATGCGGTCGAGCTTGCTCTCGTATCGGGCGCCCAGTCCGTCGGCCACGAACTCCTCGCTCTTCGAGGTAGGCAGTCCGTAGATGGGCTCGTCGATATAGGCTGAACCTACGCCTGTGAGCATCACCTGTTCTACATCGCTCAGCGCAATCTTGTTGTCGTGAAGATACTTGCCGAAGGCTCCGTAGAGCGAGGTGATAGGGTCGGTGGCCTTGATGCGGATGGGGCTTACCACCATGCCGCTTTCATCGATGCCCACAATCTTGGTCGTAGAGATGCCTACGTCGATTCCTATAACAATCTTTTTCATTCCTTTATATATATAATAATGTGTATTTTCGCAGATGATGCCCCTCTAGAGCACACCCATCTTGCAGAAGGTGATGAGCACAGCGTAGCCCACAATCATGCTCAGCACGCCCACCGTGAGACCAGCCTTCACCATGTCGGTCTGCTGGATGAGTCCGGTAGAGTAGGCGATGGCGTTAGGAGGGGTTGAGATAGGCAGCGACATGGCGCAGCTGGCTGATACCGCCACTCCGATGAGGATGGTAGAGGTGCCGCCGATGCTGTTGAGCTTGTCGCCCATGCCGGCGCATACCACCGTGAGGATAGGGATGAGCAGGGCGGCGGTGGCGGTGTTCGAGATGAAGTTACTCAGGATGAAGCATACCAGTCCGGATACGATCATGATGACCAGCGGATTGAATTCTGCAAACGGAATGCTCTTTACGGCTGCCTCGGCAAGACCGGTGCCGTTCATCGCCAATCCGAGGGCGAATCCGCCTGCCACCATCCAGATGACAGCCCAGTCAATCTCCTTCAGGTCCTTGGCTGTAATCACTCCCGTAAGGGCGAATACAGCGATAGGGAGCATGGCTACGGTGTTGGCGTTGATGCCCAGCTGCTTGCCGAATACCCAGAGCACGATGGTTGCGAGGAAGGTGACGGCCACTACCATGGTGCGCCAGTTGTGCTGCATGTTGCCCTCGATGTTGAGCTCGATGGTCTTGGCAGAGAACGGGAACATCTTGCGGATGATAACCCATGCCATGAGGAGCATGATGAGCACCATAGGTGCCATGATGAGCATCCAGTCGCCGAAGCTGATGCCCAGGTTCAGTCCCGTAGGGTCGTTCAAAACCTTGAAGGCGAAGGCGTTAGGCGGAGTTCCGATAGGGGTTCCCATACCGCCCAGGTTGGCTCCGATAGGAATGGCCATGGTGAGCGCCACGCGGCCCTTGCCCGAAGGTGGCAATGATTTGAACACCGGTGTGAGGAAGGTGAGCATCATGGCGGCGGTGGCTGTATTTGAGATGAACATCGAGAAGATGCCGGTGATGAGCATGAAACCCAGCAGCACGTTCTCAGAACGCTTGCCGAATGGCGCAATCAGGGCCTTCGCCATCATCACGTCGAGACCGCTCTTGGTAGCGGCAATGGCGAGTACGAAACCGCCCAGGAAGAGGATGATGGTAGGGTCGGCGAAGCACGCCATCACACCCTGATAGTCGAGCAGCTTGCCCATCTCTGCCTCCGAGCCTTGCATGATCTTAAAGGCAGAGTCGCTGACGAAGAACAGCTGCACGAAGATGATCACTACGCTGGTAGCCCATGCCGGTATGGCCTCGGTGAGCCAGAGCATCACGGCCATGACGAAGATGGCGATGACGCGCTGCTGCACAATGGTTAGCCCATCGATGCCGAAGCTATCTATGGGCAGGTTCCAGACGATAACGGTAAGCAGAGCCGTTATGAGAAACAGCAATGCTTTCTTGCAATTAAAATCGCCATTCAATACTTTCTTTACAGTTTCTTGCATTATATTTCTGTCTTAAGGATTATTTTCTTGCAAAAATACGTGTTTTTTTTGTATTTTGCAAGTTTTTTTGCAGAAATAGTGAAAAAAATGCCGAAAAATATTGTTGTTTCAAGAAAAAATGCTATATTTGCAGTGGTTTTATAGATAACGGCTATCGGTGATTCAGAAAACTTGGAGCACCCGGAAGGGTGATTCAGCGAACCTGATATTGTCTAATCAATTAAAAGGAGATAATGAAATGAACAAGTCTGTAGTATTTATCATCATCCTGCTCGTGATAGTTCTATCTATCATCGTATCGCAGTACTTCCACAAGCGCCACCATGAATATAAGATGGCGGACATCGAGAAGGCTATCCGCAAGGCTTATCCTAAGGGTATAGGCTCGATAAGCAAGGAAGAACTGGTAACAGCTGTGAAGAAATACTTCCACTGTTCGGCGAAGGAGGCTCATTATATAATAGGTGTAGCCCGTCGCAAGAAGCTGGTTGATATCGCTGCAGAATATGTTACTATCATGTTTTGAAACGAGATAAAAGCTTTAAATATGTTTTCGCCGAGAGGCTAGGATTGGATTTAGTTTGAAAAAAGTATTATTTATTTGAGGCACAAAGGATTGTTAGTGACATGCTGATTTCGAAGGGGTTATGTGTGGGTTAGCATGTTGTGTTCGGGACGTTTGGTATGGTACATTGCGTAAACAATTTAACTGCCAGACAAAGTTTACCCTCCCTAGGACTTTTTAAGACCTGGGGAGGGTTTTACTTTTCAGGCTCAGCACCTTTTATTCAAGTCCATTGCCGCCGTTTTCGCTTCCGGTTCCGCCAGTAGAATCGCCGCCCGATGGGGTGTTGCCTCCGGATGGATTATCGCCTCCGGATGGATTATCGCCGTCGGATGGGGTTGTAGGAGGCGTATCGGTAGAGGTAACCTGCTTCACCACCTTGCCGTTTCGGTCGTAGCAGGTGATGTTGACGGAAGTCTCTTCGAGTTCCTTCTTGATGTCGGTGTTTGGCACGAAGATGATGTATCGGCGGGTAATGAGGTTGGCGCTCACCTTGTTCACATCCTCTACGGCGGTAGAGTTAAGACCGAATCGGAGGCTGCCCAGTCCTGGCACAGCCACGCTGTGGCCCTCGGTGGCCCATGCAGCAATCACTTCGCCGATGGCCGACCATCCGGCGTTGATTACCGCCTTAGGCAATCCGCTGCGAACGGCAGCTTCTTCTATCACCTTCGTGGCGTTGAGCTGGCTGTAGAGTTCAGCCTGCATCACGAATGCCCACTTTTGCTTACCTTTTTCGAACGCTACGTTGCGCTCAATTGCTTTTACTTTAATACCCATAATTCAAATCGTTTTTTTTAATGGTTAAACAAATCAGTTTACATGCAGCTGGTAACGCCGAGCGTAGTGCCTACGGCAGTAAGTACGGCGATAATCACCTGCAAGATAGTTTTCCAAACTTCCTTTTTCATTTTCTTTTTCCTTTCTTTTTTTTAATGGTTCAACAATCAGTTTTTTTAGTGGTTAATTCAGCCTATCTTTGAACGACAATGCAAAGAAAGTGCAAACGAGAGCAAAGTCAAGCTTGCTTGAACTTTGCCGAGTGCAGCCTTTCTTCTAACACAGTGCAAAGATACAACATTTTTCTCTGAAAAACAATAGTTGTCCCGAATCACGTGCATCCTTGTCCCGAATCACGTGCATTCCTCCCTCATATCCATTCTCTTCCGCCTAATTTAACCGCCATTAATTTAATGGCCATTAAATTAAATGTTAAATCTGTTAACATTACATGGCATGTTTTGCCTTTCCAACTGCGTCCCGATGCAGTCGGCGCTACGTCCCGACGTATCGCCATCTGCGTCGGGACGTGGCTGGCGGTGCGTCGCCACGCAGTTTTGGGGGCATCGGGCGCACAGTAACTTGCTATGTGGGTTAGCTGGTGGATAGGAGGAAAGGCAAAAATGTGAATGTGAATGTGAATTTGAAATGTTTTTCAATGTTACCTGAAGGAGAAGCGTATAATCGTGTTTGAGTAATAGTAGCCATTATAATAGGTTCATATTATATATATAATAAGGTGCGCGCGCGAAGACTGAATTTCATTCACAATATCCTATAAAAGGAATGGATGGAACAACCCGATACATTGATTTACATTTCAAATTCACATTCACTTTCACATTTTGTTTTGATGGTTTTATGAAAAAAAGACAATTTGATAAAAAATAATTTAGAATTTATTTGTTTATTCGGGGAAAAAGTATTACTTTTGTAGATGCTATGAAAAATAACTTTCATGGTATAACTTAAATCGCAAGCCAATGACTGGACGTATCAAAAACAGCACAGAAAAGACTTCTTTTGTTGTCTTCAAGTATGATTTCTGCAAAAGCCGGAATCTTTCAAGTATCGAGGGTACTCTACCCTTGGATTTTCTCGAAATGTCATCGCCTGAAAAATATCAGGAATGTCAGACTGGTTTCGAGATGGTAATGGATAGTTTGCTGAAAAGCAAGAAAATGACTTTGGTGGAATCACGTAAGTATGAGGAAGACGTTATTCACGACAACCGAATATTGGGATTTCGCGAAGGTGTGGCTGTGCTGGATGTATGCGCAGACAAGAAGGAATTTTATTGGAGTAACTTTACAGAGAATGAAATTCACAACCAGCCTTTCTGCAAGGTGATTATTGATAATCGCCCCAACAGAGGTTTTCTTTTTGTAGAAGAATCAACAATCTTCGGTGGCAAAAGAGGACAGGACAATGTGGTGGCTCTTCTGCGTGATAATATCAATAGGGTGGCCAATCAATATGGCTGGAATATGGTGATTTCTGCCAAGTTGCCACCTGGTGATTTCTTTGATGCCGTGGCTGAAAGAATCAAGGCTGGCTGCAGGCCAAAGGCTGTGGTGTTTTCTTTTCCTCGCCATCAGTCTCTCAGCGATGCGCCATATTCCTTTGTCTCGCAATTCCAGATGCAGCATTCATTCATGGAGTGTCTCAATGCCAGTATGTATGAGGTAAAATGTGGTGCAGATAAAGGTGAGCAGTTGCACTTAGACAAGGCTAACAGAGACATTGCCATGATGGTGAACCTGTGCAGCAAAGAAGATTACGGCATCAAGGTATACTATTGGAAAGGTCCGTGTACCTCTTCCAGTTCGCTGAAACGAACCAAGGTGAAAATCTCCGATGCAGAGATTTCTTCCCTAGTTAATGGAGATGCTGTCTGTTGCGACTGTCATGGGGATTCTCAGTTTGGTTTGATCAATTCTCTTGATGTGATTCTTGCAGATTTAAAGGGTTACGACGATGAGGTTATTTAAGATGAAGACCAGGCAGATGGTAGATAGATCTTTCTCTCAGTATCTGGTTTATCAGGCTTTCCAAGCCATCTCCCATGATATCTTCAATGATAAGACGTGGTTTCCTACGTCCAGATGTTCATGTGAGGATGTTTTTTATGAGGTGTTCTGCATCGTAGACAAAATGATGTTCTCGCATACCGATACTGAGAGCCGTCTTGCCTTTGTAAAAGGGTTAGGGCAATATGAGAAAAACTATGTTGACGAGGATGAGTATGCTACAGCTCAGGAAGAGCGGCAGAGAATCGTATTTGTCATCCTGTATATGGCAGCTATGATACTTCAGATGATGCCTTTGGAGTCGAAATTGCCTCAATTTACGGAAATGGTTATGGGGCAATGGAGAGGCTATGTAACTCAGGAGTTTTCTAAGCGGTGCATCGAAGCGGTCGTGAAGAACCGTGAGGTGGTTGAGCGGCTGGCAGCCAATATCGGTTATTATGGAGCGGATGGCTTCTTTGTCTCATCTCAGATCAATAAACTGATGCGCCAGAACAATGATGAAGATTATCTTCACGGATTCGAGCCCGAGCTGAAGAGGACATTGGAATTGGAAGTGACAGATTTTGAGGTGCAGAAAAAAGGTGAGCAGGAAAAAACGGAAGAAGAACATGAGGAGGAATGGAGCAACTTGAGCCAGGAAGAAAGGGTAAAGCGAGCCTTACAGAAAATGATAAACGAGAAGGCAATCTTCAGGAAGAAAGACTATGCGCTGATTATGGCTGTGCTCTCTGATATCAAAGATTTTGAAGGTAAATTTGGACATGGTGCGTCTTTCTGCAAGTATCTTACGGAGCAGCTGGGCTTGCCTTCCGACCTGACCAATGCCAATGTCATATCCAAGCGCTTTTCGCAGATGCATGGCACATATCCCAACTGGTTCTTTGATGATGTGAAAGATCCTAACGCCCGGCAGAAACTCATCAATATCGCTAACCGCTTTGTTGCCATCT
>CAVBFV010000130.1:0-8462 GCA_963594575.1 Lachnospiraceae bacterium
AAAATGAGTTCCCACAAAAATTACTTGCCACCTACTGAAATCAACTCAATCTTGAAGATCAATACAGAGAATGGCTTGATCTGACCCTGCTCGCGCTCACCGTAAGCCAACTGCTGAGGAATGTAAACCTCCCAAACAGAACCTGCTGGCATGTGAACCAAAGCCTCAGTCCAACCCTTGATAACCTGGTTAGCACGGAGATCTACGGCCTGACCACGCTTGAAAGAAGAATCGAATACCTTGCCGTCGATTGTCTTACCCTCGTAGTTAACCTTAACCATAGAAGTATCCTTTGGCATAGGGCCGTTACCCTCCTTGATTACCTTGTACTGAACACCTGAAGGAAGAGTTACCACTCCTGGCTTCTTCTTGTTGGCAGCGAGGAACTTCTCACCAGCCACCTTGTTAGGACCATATTCCTTCTCCATGTTCTTAGCCTTGATAGCCATCATCTTAGCCTGAGCTATCTGAGCAGCCTGCTCAACAGTCATCAAGCCCTTCTTGCCAGTAGTACCTGTGATGAAACCAGCCATGAAGTTCTTCAGAGAGATAGACTTTGTAGAATCCTCACCGAATACCTCGTGGTTGATGCCCTTAACCATCTGGTTGCTGATCTGCTGACCAATCTGAATACCTGCGTAGTAAGCAGCCTTCTTCTTGTCGTCACCAGCGTTGGCACCATCGTTAAGACCCTTGATGAAATCATCCATGTAAGCAGTATCAACGCCCATGCGCTCTACCATAAACTCCTTCAGACCCTGAGTCTGAGACATACCCATAGCATAGCTCATTGTATCTACATCCGTCTTGAGATCTGCCTTAGGAGTAGAATTGCCACAACCTACAAATGTAGCAGCAGCACAAGCCACGAGGGCTCCGAAAAATAACTTTTTCATTTCCTTATTTATATTTTAAATCTTTATTTTTATCTATTATATTCCAGGATTGCCTTTACTTCATTTAAATATATCTACTAACAGATCACTTAACGGCAACGAGCTCAACATCGAAAATCAATGCTGAGAATGGAGGGATAGATGCACCTGCACCACGCTCACCATAACCCAACTGATAAGGGATGAAGAAACGGAACTTGGCACCCTCGGTCATGAGCTGAAGACCCTCTGTCCAACCAGCGATAACCTGGTTCAATGGGAAGGTAGCAGTCTGACCACGGTCGTAAGAACTATCAAACTTAGTACCGTCGATAAGCGTTCCCTCATAGTGGCACTCAACCTGATCGGTAGCCTTAGGAGCCTTGCCATTACCCTCGCGCAAAACCTGATACTGCAAACCGCTCTTAGTAGTGATGATACCATCCTTCTTGCCGTTCTCGGCGAGGAACTTCTCACCAGCTTCCTTAGCAACCTTGCCCTTCTCGGCAGCAGCAGCCTGAGCCTTAGCCTCCTGCTCTGCAAAGAAGTTCTGTACCAACTCCTGAGCTTCCTGCTCGCCGAGCTGAAGCTTACCGGCGATGGCATCCTTTACGGCCTGTGCAAAATCATCAATATTCAAACTCTCTGCACCCATTGAAGCCAACTGGCGACCGATGCCGATGCCCAAAGCATAACTTACTTTATCCATAAAATCTATTTATAAAAATGTATTAATAATCTTAAAATGTACTTTTTGTCCTTAAAACGAGTGCAAAGATAACATTTTTCTCGCTTAAAACGATGTTATTTGCAGAAAAATTGCTAAATTTGTGCATTCTTAATAAAAAGATTAAGAAAATATGAATAATTAAAACGTGATAAGATGAAGAAACTCGTATTTTTAACCGGTGCAGGCATGTCTGTGGAGAGTGGTTTCAAAACTTTCCGTGGCAATGATGGATTATGGGAAAACTATCCTGTAGAACAGATAGCTACCCATGAGGGATGGGAAGCAGACCCTACCCTAGTAACAAACTTCTACAATATGTTGCGCCATAAACTCTATGCTGCGCAACCTAACGAGGGGCATAAACTTATCAAGGAGCTGGAAAAAGACTTCGATGTGACGGTAATCACCCAGAATGTAGATAATCTGCATGAGAAGGCAGGTTCCAAGAATGTAATCCATCTGCATGGCGAACTGTCAAAGGTTTGCTCTTCACGCGACCCTTACGACTATCGCTACATCAAGGAATTACCTGAGGATGACTGCGAGGTAAAACCTGGAACCGAAGCTGGAGACGGAAGCCTTTTGCGCCCATTTATCGTTTTCTTCGGCGAAAGCGTTCCTATGATTGAGCCGGCAGCCGAAGCTGTACAACAAGCCGATATCTTCGTCATTATAGGAACCTCACTCAACGTTTATCCTGCTGCAGGTCTGATTTCATATACCAAGCCTCACATTCCTATCTATCTGATAGACCCGGGTGCCGTAAACACCAATGGATATTACAAGATAGAGCACATCATGAAAGGGGCTTCAGATGGTATGAAGGAACTGAAGGAAATATTGGAAAAATAAAAACATTCAGAATACCTAAACAATAAAAGCAAACGGGGAAGCATCCATTGATACTTCCCCGTTTGCTTTTATTACTTTTATTTTCTCTCTATCAATAATATTCTGCATTACACAGCCTCAGATGTTCTGACTCCCATACGGGCCTCGGCGACATTAACCACATAATCACCCAGTTTTTCGCATTCCTGAATGATATCCATATACAATGTACCTACACCATAGGTATAAAGATGGTTATCCACATCATCCAGGTTCTGGTTTCTCAACTGAGTACGATAATTATTAATCTCAGTCTCGATATTGTACGTATGGTTGAGATTGATAGAATGGCGTTCATGAGCAAACATATAGTTCATCTGAGTCAGCGCCTCATCTACCAACTTAAACATCTGATGAATGTTTTCACTCTGCTTGGCAGTAAACTCCTCCTTGTTTTCACCCTTGCGCTTAATGGTGCGGGCAAGATTAAAGCAACTGTCACCAATACTCTCGATTTCAGAAATCTCACGCAACATCGCCCGGATCTTCGCCTTGGTATCATCACTCAGATGAGCATCGCTCACCTGATCAAGATACTTGGCTATCTCTATCTCCATATTATCAGAAATACCTTCATACTTCTCGATACGCTCATAGAGTTTGTCGAAAGTCTTGGAATCCTGAGTTTCCAGCAACTCTCTCACCATACCAAACATACGATGGATGCGCTCGCCGAAACTGCCGATTTCCTGCTGTGCCTCGAAGACAGAAAGTTCTGGGGTCTTCATGATGCCAGCCTGGATAAAGCGCAAACGGAAATCTTCATCCTCCTTATCTGCCTTAGGCTTGATAAGTTTGCAGACAACTTTTTCCAACTGTGGGATAAACCAAATCAGAACGCCCGTGTTACAAACATTGAAACAGGTATGGAACATCGCCAGGACAATTGGCAACAACTTCGTCTTCTGTGCCGCAGACATACCACCATCAGGATCATACCCCACGATAGAGCAAACGAAATCTACAAATGGATAGAACAGGCAGAGAACCCAGATTACACCAAAGACATTGAATACCAGATGGGCCAAGGCTGCACGACGAGCCTGGGCATTAGCACCCAAAGCGGCAAGATTGGCTGTAGCGGTAGTTCCGATATTCTCACCCATCACCAAGGCTATGCCCAGATAGATAGGAAGTACGCCTGTAGAACAGAGTAAGATAGTGATAGCCATCACAGCTGCCGAACTCTGTACGATACAGGTTATAAGTGTACCGATCAGGAGGAAGACTACAATCGTAAAATGACTCTTTGTATCAAAAGAACCAAAGAAATCGATAACCGCCGGATTATGTTCCAGATCAAGAGCCTTACCCGCACTACTCAACAGAACGAGCGAGAAGAAGAGAAAGGCGATACCAAAAAGGAAATCTCCGAAATAACGGCGCTTCTTACTATAAATCAGCATAATGCCGAGGAAGAACGCAGGGAATACGACAATCGTTAAATCTACATTATAACCCAGCGACATAATCCATGCCGTAAACGTAGTACCAATGTTGGCACCCATAATAACGGAAATAGCTTGGGCTAAAGTCAGCAAACCTGCATTTACAAAAGAAACCGTCATAACGGTAGTTGCAGAGGAACTCTGAACGGCACAGGTAATAAAGGTACCTGTAAGCATTCCCGTAAATCGGTTGGTTGTCATAGCGCCCAAAATGTGGCGCAACTGAGATCCTGCCATCTTCTGCAAGGCCTCACTCATCACCTTCATACCATAGATGAGCAAAGCTAAAGAACCGAGAATCTGAAAAAAAATCACAAGATATTGACTTGTATCCATATTCATTTGTATTTGTGGAAATGTTTGTTACGTTTCGGTTGCAAATATAATAAGATTTCTGCTTATTCCGAAATATTTGGGAAAGATATTGCGAGTTGTAACAGCATTGTAACATGTAGGACAAGAGAAGAAGACATATTGCGATTTCTCGGAGCATCGCAGAGAATAAAAACGGACGTACGCCATAGGGATGGAGCGCACGTACGTGAAGAGAGAGATTTTATTTGATCACGTTCCACTGACCGAGAATATGATTAGTCATTGGCATTAATAGCTCCACTAGGCAACTTGTTGTATCCACAGCTCAAGCAATCATAATCAGTCAAGTTTTGAGTCAAGTCCTCACCCGAAAAATCATCCTTCAATAATGGAGCCGTTGTAAAATTCCAATCGTATGTTGTCAGATTGTGATTTGTACTATCCCAAAAGAGCCACCAAACGAACTTTTATCAGACAAGGCATATCGGCTTGCGCCACAAGTTGCCACTGGCAATCCATATTATCCCGTCGTCTCACCATTCATAATCGGCATTTGATAGATACCCTTATGAGGATTGGGAGCGCGATCACCTGCCAAAGAATACCAAGGAGCATGGTCTTTGTTGGCAGCGACATCCGCCGTTACGCCTTCTATCGCCATGGGATCGGCTTTTTTTACCACAATTCGCATGCTATCCAGGTTGATGGTAATGTCGTAATATCCCGACTCTGGCACACAAAACTTGTAATCGTTGCCAAAAGTGGAGAGGTGAGCCAACTGAATATAGGAGTTGAATTGATAATTCTCATACTCCGAGCAATAACTCTTGCAATATCCCCAATCACGACCATCAGTAAACTTGAACAACTCGTTTCCTTTCAGATATACCGTGGTTTTATAGACGTTGCTCCCACTCGCCTTATTCAAAGGTATGGCTTGCGATAGGTCGTAGGCTCCATACCCATCTTTCTTCACAGCCTCACCCGTCAGATAAACCTGGCTCTCGCCTTCCATGACCACCATCGTCCAATATTCCAGGGAAGGAAGCGTAAAGGTAAGTTGATTGCCTATTTGCTCGAACGAAAGTTCTTGCACCGCACCAGCATGACTGTCTGGACTGGCTACCCATAGCTTAGACACCTTACGGTTGGTTTGGATGGTTACAGCCAAGTTGTCCTTCCGGGTTGGTTTCTGGCGAGTACCATTGAGGTCTCGCCAAGAAAGGTCGGAGGTGTTGGAGAAGTTGAGGAAATGAACGACATCACTGTTGCCCACGGTCTTGGCGAACGTCACGATGGAGTTTGCTTGTGGAGGCCATGCCTTCACCGTATTGCCATTCACACTCACATGAGCCGAATAAGCAGCCTTGGAAGACACGCCACGCAACCAATTCTGATAAGCTGTCAGGAAATCGTAATACCTTACGAGCGCAGTCTTCAGTTCGTCGCTCATCGCCAAAGGAGCCGCTGGGAAATACTCACGAGTGAGCATGTGGTCGCCCATCTCCAAGTGAGAGCCTCCCAAGGCAAACATCACCGCATCGGTAAGCAAGGCACCAGGCGTATTGACCATGTGGTCGCCCGAGCCGCCATTGTCAGCCTTGTCGTAATTGATATAGGCTGCAAAGACCGTGGGATGCTGATGGTCGCTCAAGCGATCGTTAGTGGCGATGATGTCATAGAGATTGGCAAACTGGTCTTCTGGCGCACCACCATATCCATTGCCATTTCCCCATACCTCATTATAGCAGAAATCCACATCTCTATTCACGATTTGCTCTGTTCCATAACCCGACACTGCATTCATAATCAAGGACTTCTCGGGATGAGCCTGCTTCATGGCATCAATGAATGAGCCATAACCCGAAGGCAAATCTACCTTTTGATGATTGGCGTCATACACAGTACCACGATACCCCAACTGGTCTATCTGAAAACCATCGAAATCAAAATTGCCATACACTTCCTTGTTTCGTTCCACCATATATTGCTGCCAATCGCCATTGCCCGGTACTTGCAGATAGATATTGCTTGCCCAAGAAGAAGGGAGTCCATGATAGTCTTGATAATAATTGCCATTACCATCCTTCTTCATCAAAGCCCACTGAGACTTCACACCATCGTTTGCAGCATCCTTCCATGCACCAAAGCAAAGGTTATAGAAGATGGATTTCATGCCGTAAGCATGTTGTGTGGCAATATAGTTCTTGACATATTCCACGCCTACACATCGATTGCTAATATCGGTATACCATTGGGTGAGCGAACCATCACCATTCAATTTTACAGGTCGATGGTGCATCCACTGCCAGTCTTGGAATTGCACACCATTGATATGCAATCGATTGAGATATGCCATCTCGCTCTTGATGTTGGCGTTCTTATCGACTGTACTGCTGTAATTATCAAAGTCAGCGACAAAGCCGTAACGTGGAAAACGTTTCCAATTGCTGGAAACATCTACGGCTATCGTACCAAGAATATTTTCCACACCACTGCCCTCTGTATACAATTCCACCAAATAACCTTGATAATCGGTAGATGGTGGCAACCAAGTCCACTGCTTACTCTTAGCCACCTCTGAGAAGTCTTGGACAAGAAGCACATGGGAACCATAACGATAACGCACCTTGGCCGAAGAAGGAATATTCCCTTCTGCCACAAACGTAACAGTTTGTCCTGGTACATAGCAAGCCTTGTCGGTTTTCATATTGACAGACAACTGCGAAGTAACTGTGGCAGCATAACTACAAAGGGAAAGCATGAGGGGCAATGCCAACACCATCATACGTTTAGGCAAGAAGAGGAGTAAAGGTTTTCTCATAAAAACGATTTTATAAGGATGATGAACATAAACTCCCCATACCCCTATATATAATAAGGTATAGGTATGGGGAGAAAAATATATCTATCTTTTTACTTTTGCATGAGACTGATGGCATAACCACCACCTGCACCAGCATTCAGTTTAAGGGTAGATTTATTGGTTACCACACGCTTAGTGATGACGTATGACTGCTGATTGGCTTTGTAGCTTGCATTCTTGCCATCGGCATAGATTGTAGCAACATACTTCTTGCCCGGTGTAAGGAAATCAAGTTTCAGGGTAGACTGATGAGGAGTCTCACCCACTGTACAACCAACAAACCACTTGTCTTCGCCCTTAGCCTTGCGGGCAATGGTAATATACTGACCAGGCTCAGCCTCAAGATAACGACTCTCATCCCAGTCGATAGCTACATCCTTGATAAACTGGAAGGCATCTGCATACTTCTCATAGTTCTCTGGGATATCAGCTGCCATCTGCAATGGACTGTACATCGTAACATACAATGCCAACTGACGAGCCAAGGTAGAGTTGATATGATGATGCTTACTTGGATCAATCTTGTTCATATCGCCCTCCAAGATACCAGGGGTATAATCCATAGGACCACCTTGCAAACGAGTGAAAGGCAATACAGTGGTATGGAAAGCCTTGTTGCCTGCGAAAGACTCATACTCTGTACCACGAGCCGATTCATTGCCTATCAAGTTAGGATAGGTACGACAAAGACCTGTTGGGCGAGTAGCCTCATGAGCATTGACCATGATATGGTGCTTGGCAGCCTCGGTTACGCAATAAAGATAGTGATTGTTGAGCCACTGACCATAGTGATGCTCGCCACGAGGAATGATGTTACCTACATATCCGCTCTTCACCGAATTGTAACCATACTTATTCATCAAGTTATAGGCAGCCTCCAAATGACGCTCATAATTACGCACAGAAGCTGACGTCTCATGGTGCATCATCAAGCGCACACCCTTGGAGTGAGCATAGTCATTGAGATACTTAATGTCGAAATCAGGATAAGGAGTCTGGAAATCGAAGACATAGTCCTTGCTGTGGCCAAACCAGTCTTCCCAACCAATGTTCCAGCCCTCTACAAGCACCTGCGAGAATCCGTTCTTGGCTGCAAAGTCGATATACTTCTTCACATTCTCTGTATTGGCAGGATGCTGACCATGAGGTTTTACCTTGGTATAGTCGGTTTCTCCCAATTTGACAGATGGTAGGTCGTTAGTATAAGACCACTGTTTGCCACCACCAATCATCTCCCACCAAACACCAATGTACTTAACAGGCTTGATCCATGAAGTATCTGAATATTTGCAAGGCTCATTCAGATTGAGAATAAGGCGAGAGGCAAGCACCTTGCG
>CAVBFV010000131.1:0-8358 GCA_963594575.1 Lachnospiraceae bacterium
ATTATATATATAATATATATAAATATATATAAAAATCAGGGTAGGAGGGATATGCTGAAAAATTAATTGGAAGAACTGGAATCTGGAAGATTTTCTAATCTGCTTTCTTCTAAAAGGCTTATTATCAGAAGGTTAATGTGATGAAGTGGCGTTCCAATTAATTGGAAGGAGTCTCAGTCTCAGAGTCTCAGTTATAAATAAAGGGGGTGCCATTCTTCCGCTCCCTCTTTCTTTATCTTTATAACTTATTGATTATTAATTAATTATATATTAATATATATATAATATATAAGTATATAAGAAGAAGAGGGGGTGCTTGAAAAACAACTGAGACTCTGAGACTGAGACTATGGAAGCAAGTAAAAGGAAAAGAGATAATAATCTAATTCCCTAGAAAGCAATGATTTATGAAGGTTTTGCAGATTTTCGTTTTCAATCACAGCCCTGCATGTTATTCCAAATACTTTCCAAAAACACTCTTTTTAGGTTTCCAAAACCCGCAAAATTGCTTTGTTTTTGGCTTTAAAGTAGATTTAGACCTTGCTGAAATACAAAACATGTTCTTCTAAAAAATGAAGGAAAAAACGAGATAACTGAGACTATTGCCCGATTTAGAGCCGGAAAAACCGGAAAGTGAGTCTCAGCTGTCTGTTTTGAGTTATTTTCATCCTAAATATTTTCCCAGTTAGAGATTTTTATTTTCCTAACTGGAAATATTATTTTCTTCTCTTAGAAGGGTAATCGTCCCAGCGCAAAATTGCCCTAAAAATGATGCTTGTCGTCTATAAACGATAAAATGCGTATTTGGATTACTGATGACATGCAAAAAGGCTGAACTTCGGGTTAGGAAGTTCAGCCTTTTGCTTATTTGTGATTTCAGGAAAATATAAAACTATTCTATCTGATACCATTATCTCTATCGCTATTGTTCAGCTTACGGCTGCCTGTATGGTATCTGCGGCCATGGCTGAAGTTGAAGCTGGCAGCAAAGACAAGCATGTTGCCCTGGTCAGCAAGGCGTACCTTGTTCTTCTGCTGCACATACTTGTTGAAAAGTTCATCCTTATACACGCAGCCATGAGGATAGAAAACGAATAATCCGAGAACGCCAAACTGCCAGTTCTTATAACTGTAGGTTACGGCAAGATTGGAGGTTGGCTCTCCGCCGTTTGTCTTTTCTCCCCAGAAACTCTTTTCCACCTTATAGGCACCATAGCCAATGTTCCAATTACCTGTCATGTACCGAATTTCTGCTCCATAACTGAAGTAATTGAACTCGTGGGAATAATCCAAACCCTTTGTCTTGACATTCTGATACTCGCACATAAGGTTCAAATCCAGATGATCCTTGATGAGGTGAACTTCTGGAGTCAACAGCAGGTGCTTGTAATCATGACTCTTCTGATTCTCCGGTTTGCTCACAAAGAGATAAGAGCCATCCTCCCACTTTTCGGGCAAGATAGAAGTAGCTATAGGCTTGTCGTAATACGTCCAGTTTCCCTCCAGATACACAGACATCAGCGGAATGTTCCAGGAAGCCGACAAGGTATTGTTGTAGCCGGTAAATGGCTTCAGACCGCTATTGCCGTCACGTGCCTCAAAGCTGTTGGAATATTGGCGCAACTCGCTCAAATCGGAAAGGCTTGGGATGTCTGACGTGATTTTGCTGCTCCATTTAAAACTCAGACGGTCGCTAGCCTTTGCCTGTAAAGTTACCTGTGGGCGAAACAGCCATTTGCTGTATCCGTTCTCCCCCTGATGGATGGAAGACCTTGTTGCGCCAACTCCCACCTGATAACTGAACCACTTCTGCTGGCCCTGTAGCTGGGTGAAAAGATAGAGATTGCTGTACTTCAATTCCGTATCAGCATTACTGCTTCCTACATAGATGTTATCTGTGTGGCTGATATTATATTGTCCACCCACCGATAAAGCCATCTGTTTCCAGTTCTTGCTGTATGTTCCTTCACCAATAAGAGAGCGTTTTCTACCTGTTGCATCATAACTGTAATCGGTCAGCGGAGCGCTTTTTACAGATTCCTCCGGCGATTTGTTGAACGTATATTCCCTCATACGATACTGGTAATCTGTACCGATGTAAGTACCCACCAGGTTCAGAGCCAGGTTCTGGTCATGAGGCATGTTGAGCGAATAATAAATATCCAGAGATGGAATCTGCTCCAGCATTTTTCTGTTGTTTTGCAGATATTGATTTGCCTTGCCGCTTTCCTGATAAAGCTGGTTCATGCCTCTCACAGGACTGTTGTGATTGTAGAAATTCAACCGTACATTCAATGTATATTTGTCTGGTTCACTAAGATTATAGCCCAACTGTACATTATTGGTGGTGTATAGGAACGGAGAATCATAACCTAAATAATTGCGATGTAGAGTTTCTCCTGTGGGCAGATGATAAGTACCGAGACTCTCATAGCTTCGTTCCTCTACCGAGCGATAGGAGAAACTGTAGTTGATGCTGAATTCCGATTTCTTCACATTGTATTTGAAATAACCGTCGCTATTATTGAAACCTGACTTGGTTCCTTGCATCGTAGAGACTCCACCCACATAACCGGCATAACGTCGGCGGACCTGGTAGTTGATAACTGCATCCAGATTGTTGTCTCCATATTTGAGTCCTGGAACATTGATGAATTCCACCTTTGTAACTTCATCCGGCTGCAAGGCCAATACATCTTGCATGCTAGCCTTGACATCGTTGATGCGTATTTGCACATCTCCGCCCTTTAGTGACAGAACTTTGCGTTCAGCTCGATTTACGATAATGGTAGGCAAAGACATATTGTCCAACAGATCATAACCATTGGAAGCCGTTTTCACCTGCTCTTTTGTAGGGAAGATGATTTGTCTATCTACTTTTTCCACAACCCTTGCGGCTTCAACGGTCACACCTTTCAACAGGTACGAATTCGCCTGCATCCTCACATTTCCGATGCGGGCAATAGGTACCAGCTTGCAAATCGTCTTATAGCCTACGAAAGAAACCTTCATGAGGACCTGCTTCTGCTGGCAGGGGATGACGAAATCGCCATTGGCGTTGCTCACGCCTCCACAGAGAAAGGAGGAATCCTTCGGGTTGAGCAGCTGGATATTGGCGAATTCTACAGGAAGATTGTGATTGTCTATCAGTCTGCCTATCAGCTTGCGCTCGCTCTTGCGTATGCATTCTACCGTGATGAGGCTGTCGCCCACGGTCATCTGCATCGGATAGAAACCGATTACCTTGCGGATAGCATCGGGAATATTGGCTGTCTTCACGCTCTGGGTAACTGTGAAGTCTTCCAGTTCGTTGTAGATGAAGCTGATTTTATAGCGCTTGGAAGCCTTGTCGAGGTCGATGAGAACGTCCGACATGCTGCGGTCGTGATAGTTGCGCTGGATGTGCTGTGCGCTCATCGCCAGGGCGAACGTGCACAGCAGGAATATGATGGCTGAAAATCTTCTCATAATGATGTTGCTTTTTATTTGTTATTTTACAATCAGCTCGTTTTGTTGCAATTCGATGTTTACATTCTCGAATTGGTTCAGTTCTTTTACGATGTTCTCGATGCTCGAATGACTGTTCCATTCGTAATAGAGGCGGAGGGTCTTGTCCTCGTTATTCTCAAACTTCACTTGTAAATCATAATAAGAAGCAATCTCTGAAATCATCTGCTCGAAAGCCACATTCTCGAAAGTCTTGTGAATGGCTGGCTTTTCTGGTTTCGGATGAGTCAGGGAATCCTTTGCTGCTACCTGCTTTGCGGAATCTGATTTTATGACTTCCGGATGAGTGTCTGCGGTTACCTGGGTTGGTTCCTGGCTGCGCTTGATGTAAGTATGGATTGCGGCAAAGGCAATACCCGAAATCAAGACAAAACCGGCGATGGATGCTGCCAGTTTACGCCAGGAAGTTATAGGATGGGATGCCTCTTCTTGAAGTTGATGCTCCTGGCTGAATTTCTCCCATTCCTCATCTACATTAATAATAGGAGAGGGGCTTTCAAGTGCAGAATCCACTTCCACCATCGTCTGATAGAGTTTTCGGCATTCCTCATCCTGCAATATTTCACGAATCTCCTCATCAGAATACTTCTCCTGATGGTCGATGATATCCAGTATTTTTTCAAACTTGTCCATAATAAATCTGCTAAGGGTTAAACTTTTGCTTTAATTTTCTGATGCCTTGCGCCAGATGCTTATAAACTGCCACTTCGCTGATGCCCAATTCCGTAGCAATCTCCCGATATTTCAGTTTCTGCCGAAAACGGAGATCGAGTACCTTGCGGGTTTGTGGCGTGAGCTCAGTATCCATATAAGCCAGAATTGCCTCGTACTTTTCGGTCTCCCTGTCTATTTCGGCAATCGTCGCTTCCAGGGGAACTATCGAAGGCGAAGTATCGGCTTTCAGGAGGTGATGAACCCGGTCTTTCATCTTCTGTCGGCTCAACAGGTTGAGGCATTTATGGCGCACACACACCAGAAGGTAGCTCCCGGCGTTGGCGGAAGGCAGGGGTGAATTGCTGGCTATTGTCTCGTTATCAAGATCCAGTTGAGTCTTTCCGTCGAGCACATCGGCAAAGACTTCGCTCACCACATCCTTGCTGGCTGCATCATCCTTCAGAAGTACCCTGGCCAATTGGTACATCCTCAGATAATGCTGCCGGAAGAGCTGTTCTATCGTTTCTTTGTTTATTTGCATTACTTTCTTTTCTTTTGCCTA
This sequence comes from Lachnospiraceae bacterium, assembly GCA_963594575.1. Classification (GTDB taxonomy): domain Bacteria; phylum Bacteroidota; class Bacteroidia; order Bacteroidales; family Bacteroidaceae; genus Prevotella. The sequence continues at coordinate 4,724 of CAVBFV010000131.1, forward strand.
TATTACAATCGAATTTTCATTTTCCTAACCCTTAGCAGAATATTTTTTAATGCAAATTTTTAAAACGTCAAAATTACCCTATCGGACTTGCTCCTTCTTCAGATGCTTATAAAGCCACAGGAAGGCGGGAATGAGGAAGAGATCTGCCATGACCCACGCCACAGGGTCGCCGAAGCAGACACCCGTCCACGCCAGGGCTGGTACCAGCCAGAGACTCACACCGCATCTCGCTATCATTTCCATCACGCCACTCAGCATCGAGAGATTGCTGTAACCCAAGCCCTGGATGCTGTAGCGCAGGATGGTGAGCAAGCCCAGACAAGGATAGAAATAGTTGGCGATGCGCATAAACTGGGCAGCATAAGTTACCACTTCCGCCTCGCCCTTATCCACGAAGAGCATCATCATCTCGTCGGCAAACGGATAGATGAGCAGGAAGGTGAAGACGAAATAAACCAGCATCATCCTGATGGAAGCCCTTACGCCCTGACCGATTCTATCCAACTTCCTGGCTCCCAGGTTCTGACCGCAATAGGTAGCCATCGCCACTCCGATGTTCTCGAATACGCAGGTAAAGAGATATTTGATGCGCATAGAGGCAGTAAATGCAGCCACATAAACTGTTCCCAGGGCGTTGTTGGCACTCTGGAGCATGATGAGACCGATGGCAGTAATAGAGAACTGCAATCCCATCGGAACGCCGTTGTTCAGCAGAATGCTTACCTTTTTATTATCAAATTTCCTTTCCTCACCTTTCGGAATCAGAATCTGCATCTTCTTCTTGATAAACCAGATACAGAGCAGCACGGAAATTCCCTGTGAAAGCCAAGTGGCAATACCTGCTCCCTCTACACCTAACCCCATACCGAGAATCAGAATGCCATCTAGAATGATGTTGATAACGGAAGCTGTGATGAGGAAATAGAAAGGCTGTTTCGAGTTGCCCAGGGCGCGGATCTGACCGGAGAGCAGATTGTAGGCGATAGTGAAAGGAATCGCCGCAAACTGCAGCATCAGGAAGATGTAGGCATCATCGAACACCTCCTTCGGCGTATTCACCAGATGCAGAATCTTTCCGCAGAAGATGCAGGAAAGAAAGGTGATGACCACGGCAAACACCACGGCGATGCGGATGCTGTTGCTTACGTAAGCCCGCATCTTGGCATAATCCCTGGCGCCGAAAGCCTGGGCGATAGGGATGGCAAAACCGGCACAGGAGCCGTTGCAGAAGCCCATGATGAGGAACATGATGGAGCTGGATGCGCCTACTGCCGCAAGTGCTCCCACGCCAATCCATCTTCCCACGATGGCGGCATCGATGATGAGGTACATCTGCTGGAGGATGTAACCCAGGATAAGCGGAATTGCAAATTTGATGATGGCTCGCAAGGGCGAGCCCACAGTCATGTCATTAGTTGAGTGCATCTCCTATTTTCTGTTTGATTTCTGCCATTTTGTTGCGGCGCTCGATGGAGAAAGTATCGCCGTGGGCTTCCACATAATCGAAGAGCATGAAGGCCTTGTTCAGGAGTTCATCTCTTGCGGGCTGTCCCACCATATCTGCCTCGTGATAATAGAGTTCGGCAAGCATGTCCATCTTGGAGAGTCGCTTCTCCTCGTCCTCTATTCCTGCCATCGCCTTCATCACGTCCTCAATGGTGGCGATGCTGTAGAAGGCGTAAGGGCCTACGTATTGATTGTAGAGCTCCTTAATCTTCTCACGTCTCACCTCCACCTCTTTCTTTTCGAGCATTCTTTCGAGTGCCGCCATAAACTCGCGAATCAGTCGCTGTATGTAGTCTCGTTGTAGCATATTTTTTATTTTGTTGTTATTGTTGCGTTATCTAATAGACTCTTTGGTATTGTCATGACTAAGGCAAAGTTCAGGGAGTATTGTGAGAAGAGTTTCTAGAAACTCTCCTCTACCCCATACAATGGAACATTCTTCATCCACTCTTGCTCCTTGTATGGCGACATGGAGAAGCGGATGGCTCGCAAGTCGGGATGGGCGTCAAAGAAGGCGCGAAGTGACTTGGAACGCAGGTTCTCTTCCGCTTTTACCTCTATCGGAGTTATCACCCCTTGGTGCTGGGCAAGGAAGTCTATCTCCAAGCGAGCATCTTCCCTACTATAATAATAGGTGTAAATGTCCTGTTGACATAATAGCTGGGTAAGGACGTAGTTTTCCGTGAATGCCCCCTTGCTTTCCGTCATGGCTTTGTTGGAGATGAGCATTTGGGCAGGTTCCATCTCGCTCAACGCGCCCAGGAGGCCGACATCCAGAAGAAACAGCTTGAAGGCATTGAGGTCTTCGTAAAACTTCAAAGGCATTCCAACTTCTCTTACTCGGGAAATGCGATAGGTGAGACCTGCATCCACCAGCCATTGTATTGCCATCTCAAAGTCCTTGGCTCGTGCTCCGCTTCTTACCGCTCCATAGATGAACTTCTTGTTTTCCTTAGCAAGCTGGGAAGGGATGGATTGCCAAACCATGCTGATGCGAGTGGCTTCATTTGGGCTGACATGCTTCGACATGTCACTACGATAAATGGTGAGAATGTTGTTCTGAACCTGTCTGACGAGATTTGCATCGTTAGTTGCAAGATAAGTTTTCACAGCCTCAGGCATTCCCCCTACAAAATAATATTCTCTTAATATCTTGATGAGTTTATCATGAAGTAATGTGATGGTCTTCCAGTCTTTACTTTTCAATATGTTCAGCAACTGTTCTTCGTCTTTTGCCATAAGAAACTCTTCGAAAGACATAGGGTAGAGTCGAATGATATCAACCTTTCCCACTGGGGCGGATTCTCCTTGGTGCATGGCAACGCCTAAAAGTGAACCTGCTACAGCCACATGGTATTCTGGTGCGTTTTCACAGAAATACTTCAGCGAGGAAAGTCCCTTGTGAAGTTCTTGTATTTCATCCAGAATAATAAGCGTTTTGCCAGGGATTATAGGCTGTTTGCTAATGGCTCCGATAACCATTAGGACTCGCTTCATATCATAATCTTCTGCAAATATGTTGGTAATCTCAGAGTTTCCATCACAGTTGATGTAGGCAACGTGGTCATATTCCTGTTTCCCAAACTCCTGGAGGATATAAGTCTTGCCTACTTGTCTTGCTCCTGATAAGATTAAGGGCTTTCTGTAAAGGCTCTCTTTCCATGCTTTTAATTGTTCTATGATCGTTCTTTTCATCCTTACATACATTTTGAAGTTGTTAATGATGTTAATGACTTGCTGTTATGATGTTTAAACAGCTCTGTCGGTTGCAAAGATACACTTTTTTACACGATCTTCCAAATGTTTTCAACACTTTTTTACACGAACTTTCCTTGTATACTTACATTTTTTACACGAACTTCGTCCTTATTCATCATTATTGAGCCCTTCCACATACTCCCACAGTTTCTTGTAGAAAGGATGTTTCGTCATCGTCTCCTTGTTGCCCAGGATGATGAGCTTCATGCGGGCTCTCGTCATCGCCACATTCATGCGGCGAAGATCTTTCAGAAAACCGATCTGTCCCTCGTCGTTGGAACGTACCAGGGAGATGAGGATCACGTCTCTTTCCTGTCCCTGGAAACCATCCACCGTGTTTACGCTGATCAGACGGCGGTAAGGCTTGAAGA
>CAVBFV010000132.1:0-8353 GCA_963594575.1 Lachnospiraceae bacterium
CAGATGTAATCATCCATGTGGTCGAAATCTATTCTGTCACGAAGATATTCATAATGATTCTCTACCTTGCTGTAGAGTTCCCAATCCTCATCCCAATACTTGGCAAGCGCCATTCCTACATACATGATCCAACCCAATGAAACCGTAGGATATTTGGCAAACTCGCGAATCGCATCAGGCAGATAGCTCTCGCCTACTTTCTGCCACAGCTCCTCCAAATCCGGAGCTTCCGGCAAATGAGCATCTACCTTATCAATACCCAGCAGATATTGATAAAGATCTTCCTTGAAAATAGCTTCAAAATTCTTTTTCTCTTCCATTTATCTTTTCTTTTCTAATATTTTTTTTACTGAACTCTGCAAACCCTGATTCCTATCTGCACCGGATGTTTATGCATGTAAGTATAAAGCGTCATCGGTTCATCAATCACCTTCTTGTGAATGCTGCTGGCGTTGAGCAGATGCAATCCGTCTTTGTGCCAGGAAGCAATACCGATGTGGGTCGTGTCGAGACCCTTCTTGTTGGTAATGATGGCGATAATGTCACCATCGTGAATAGCGTTGCGGAAAACTGCCGTGTTGGCAATCTTGCCCTTCGGAACATAACGGTAACGCTTGCCGTTCACACTCTGTTCCAGTTTTCTGATTCCCGATTTCCATTCCGGATGAGCCTTAAGCATCTTATAGCTCGAAACATGCGTACTCATCCAGTTGATGTTCACGGTCTGAACGGCCGAGAAAGGAGGATTGGGCGCAATATTCTTCACGATTCCCTCGCGCTCGTTTGCATCCATCCAAATCGTGAAATAATGCTGGCGTTTCACATAGGAAACCTCTCCGCCTACATAACGCACATTCCGGAGATGTTCACAGAAAGCCGAGAAAGAAGTCTCGTTCTTCTTGGCGCACAGGGTGAGCGCCGTAACCATCTCTACGTATGTGGTGCAGTCCAGCTCACGGGTGTTCACGATGAGCACCTCTTCCTTCGTCCGGTCCAGCGTGCCGCCCACATAAGGAACGCCCGCCATCTGCTTGCCGAACCAGAGCATCCAACTGGCTGGTTTCTTCTTCATAGCCCTTGCCTGCTGCAGCAGTCCTACAATCCGCAGACTGTCCTGCCGCTGATAAACCACATTCACCCTGGCTTCTCCCGGAACAGCCAGCACGCAAGCCACCACGACAGCTGCCATTTTCGTAAATATTTTCATCTCTTCTCTTTTTATATGTTAATGATGACGTTTCCTGCCGAAGTTCACACCCACATAAATATTGAGTGAGCCAAACGAATTGTTGGTAGAAAACTGTTTTTTCTTATAGTTGTAGGAATGGATGATGGTGCTGGCGCCCGCGTACCAATGCGTGTTGTTCCACACAATACCGAAGCGGCCTATTCCATCCAGGTTCACATTCTTGAAACTGAAGTTGGTAATGTCCAGATGTTCCCTTTCATTATCCGATTTCGAGCTGTTGTAAGCCACACCTACCGAGAGCGAAGCATTGAAGAGCCAGTTCTTGGCGAAAACCCAGTTGTAAGCATAGCCGCAAGTTACGTTCACATCGCTGTATTTCACCTTACTGAACATCAGCGAACTGTCTATCTTGGCTTCCGGAGTTCCCCCGTTTGTCAGATTTTTATTCAGCTTTTCATCTACAAGATTGGTCAGTTTATCCCAGTTCACCTCCAGTTCATGCTCCGTGTAACCGACTCCCAGAAGCATGGAACCGGCACTTCTCCGCTGCACCGTACTCTGCGAATAGGCGGCAGGATAAGAGAAGCGGCGATGGTTGAAGATGTAATAAAGATTGAATCCCTTGATGCTCGATTTGAAGCCGTCGAAAGGAGCCTTGCGGATAGGGTCACAATCGATGTGCTCACCCAGATTCATCCGCAGAACATGATAGTCATTTCCCGTCTGTCGCCAGAACAGGTCTATTCCCAGCAGACTGCTGTAGAGGCTCAGGTCAAACTCCTTTTTATTAGTGTGGTTATTCCTGAAATTAATGTGCTTCAGGTCGAACGTATAACCCAGAAACACCCATCGCCAGCCCAGATAAGGCCCCAGGCGGTAAGAAGGATCAGGCGAGAAGGAAATGCTCTGTCCTTCGCTGTTTCTGAGCGTATATTCCTCATAGGTATTGGTGTTCTGCAGCATCACCGTGTAATTGTAATGCTGGTCTTCTATATAAGCCGAATCCGTACTGTTGAATTCTCTGAAGAACCGGGTGAACACATCTCCCACCTGATGGAAGAAGGTTTTGCGATGGCGCTCTTTCACGAGGCTGTCCTGGGAATTGGACATGAACATCGTCTTGTTGAAGAGCGTTCCCAGCATGGTAGAATCCACGGGCTCCCCTGCCCTTGCCGAAGTGCAGGCAAGGGAACAGATAAATCCTACTATACAGAAACATCTCTTCATAACTTACGCTCTAATCCTGATGATGATTTTGTAAAAAATCAGTTCTTCCACAATACTCGGTCCAGCACCCAGTTGACAGCCGTAGCCGAAACGCTGGTGCAGTCGCATTTTCCTATTCCCTGCAGATGCTGAATCACACTCTTGATGAGCGGCAGCTGCACATAAGGCGGATTCGGAACCGTAATCAAGTTCTTTCCTTCGCTCGTAATCACTTCTATCGGCTGGTAAGTGAACACCGAGAATGAGAGCGAACCTTTCTCGCCAATCACCTCGATGCAGTCTTCCTTCGCACTCTCATGTCCCACAAAGCACCAGCTTCCGCTGCCCGGAATTCCGCTCTCAAAGAAGAAGCACGCCGAGAGCGTATCTTCAGCCTGATAAAGATGCGCTCTGTTGGCAGGATAGCCGTGCGCACGGGTAATCACACCAAACAGATTCTGGAGCAAATCTATCTGATGAGGAGCCAGGTCGTAGAAATAGCCGCCGCCCGCAATATCCGGCTGCAGTCGCCAAGGCATTTCCTTGCCGCTCTGAAAGTCGAGATCGCGCGGAGGAACCGAGAAGCGCACCTGAACATTCACCACGTTACCGATGGTTCCGCTCTCGATAATCTCCTTTACCTTCTGGAAGTAAGGAAGATAACGGCGATAGTAAGCTACGAAGCAGGGAACACCCGTCTGCTCGCTGATGCGGTTGATGCGGATGCAGTCGTTGTAGCTCGCTGCCAGCGGTTTCTCTATATAGCAGGGTTTGCCCGCATGCATCGCCATGATGGCGAAGGTGGCGTGAGAAGAAGGTGGCGTGGCGATGTAAACAGCATTCACATCGGGGTCTTCTATCAATTCCGATGCATCCGTGTACCATTTGCGCACATGATGACGCTCAGCATAGCTGCGTGCCTTGTTCTCGCTTCGGCTCATCACAGCCACCACCTGCGAACTCTCCACTTCGTTGAAAGCAGGTCCGCTTTTCTTTTCGGTTACTTCTCCGCAGCCGATAAATCCCCAATTAATCTGTTTCATTCTCTATTGGTTTATTCTCTCCCGAAAGATTATTCTCCGGCGAGCGATTTGTTGATTTCGTCAATATAGTCGAGCACCTCGTCGCGTCCCATCTTCTTTTCACTACTGGTAATGAAATAAGGTGGAAGTGCTTCCCAGCGGTCTTCCAGCGCATGCATCCATTTCTCCGCATTCATGCGAGCCTTGACCGGACCCAACTTGTCGGCCTTGGTAAAGACGATGCAGAAAGGAACGCCGCTCTCGCCCAGCCAGTCTACAAACTCGCGGTCTATCTTCTGCTGGTCGTGGCGCACGTCGATGAGCACAAAGACATTAGCCAACTGCTGGCGCTGCAGAATATAACTGCTTATCATTTGTTCCAGCTGCTTCTGTACGGTCTTCGAACGCTTGGCGAAACCATAGCCAGGAAGGTCAACCAGATACCATTCGTTGTTGATGATGAAGTGGTTGATAAGCAGCGTCTTACCCGGTGTGGCTGAAGTCTTAGCCAAACCCTTGTGGTTGCAGAGCATATTGATGAGGCTCGATTTTCCCACATTACTTCTGCCGATGAAAGCATATTCAGCCTTCGTATCTTTCGGACACATGCTCACTCGTGGAGCCGATATTGTAAATTCTGATTTCTTAATTTCCATTCTTTCTATTTTCTTTATTATTTTTATTATTTTCAAGTTTCGCAAGTGAGCTCCACACGCCCTTTCAGGGCGAGAGGCGTTAGAACTTTTGTGCCTTCAGCCCGTACTTCAAAGTCTAGAGCATTTCAGCCAGTTCCAGCCATCTCATTTCCTTCTCATCAAGTTCATCCTTGATTTCAGGCAGGCGCTTGCTTTTCTCCGTCAGTTCCTCAACCGATAGATTTCCGCTGCAGAGTTCCTCTTCCAGCTTCTTCTGTTCCTCGGTCAGCGCATCTATTTCCTGGGTCAGCTGCTCATATTCGCGCTTCTCCTTATAGCTCATCTTGCGCTTGTTTTCAAAGTTGGCGTCGCGCTTGGCCGTGCCTGCTCCGTCGCTTTCTGCTGTTGCATTTCCGCTCTTTGCCGGTTTCGCCTGTTCTGCCTCGTCCTTCGCCTGCATCCGGCTCCATTCCCTGTACTGCGTATAGTTGCCTGGGAAATCCTGTATTTCGCCTTCGCCCTTGAAAACCAGCAGATGGTCTACTACCTTGTCCATGAAATAGCGGTCGTGGCTCACCACGATGACGCAACCCGCAAAATCCTGAAGATATTCTTCCAGTACCTGCAGCGTCTGGATGTCGAGGTCGTTGGTCGGCTCGTCCAGCACCAGGAAGTTCGGATTCCTCATCAGCACCATACAGAGGTAAAGCTTGCGCTTCTCGCCGCCGCTCAGCTTGTAAACGTAGTTGTGCTGCTCCTCGGGCGTAAAGAGGAAGAACTGCAGAAACTGCGAAGCCGTCATGTGCTTGCCGCCCAGATCTATGTAATCGGCAATCTCCGTAATCACGTCAATCACCTTCTGGTCTTCACGGAATTTCAGTCCCTCCTGCGAGAAATAGCCGAAGCGAACCGTCTCGCCGATGTCAAACTTGCCGCTGTCGGGCTGAACCTCGCCCAGCAGCATCTTGATGAAGGTCGATTTTCCCGTTCCGTTATTACCCACAATACCCATCTTCTCGAAGCGGGCAAAGTTGTAGTAGAAGTTGTCGAGAATCACCTTCTTCTGTCCCCTGTCGTCGAAAGCCTTGCTCACATACTGGCATTCAAAAATCTTCGAACCTATATAAACGGTAGAAGCCTTCAGCCTTACCTGTCGGTCTTCTATGCGCTGTTTTGCCACCTTCTCCAGCTCGTAGAAAGCATCCTCGCGGTATTTCGCCTTGTGTCCGCGCGCCTGAGGCTGGCGGCGCATCCAGTCGAGTTCCCTGCGGTAGAGATTCTTCGAGTGCTGAATTTCGGCTCTCAGATTGTCCATTCTCTCCTGCCTCTTCTCCAGATAATAGGCATAATTGCCGCGGTAGGTGTAGATGGTGCGGTCGTCGAGTTCCAGAATCGTATTGCACACCTTGTCCAGGAAGAATCGGTCGTGCGTAACCATGAAGATGGTCTTGTTGCCGCGGTTCAGATAACCCTCCAGCCACTCTATCATCTCCAGGTCCAGGTGGTTGGTCGGCTCGTCCAGCATCAGGAAGTCGGGTTCCGTAATCAGCACATTTGCCAGCGCCACTCGCTTCTGCTGTCCGCCGCTGAGCTGTCCCATCGGCTGTTCCAGGTTTGTAATGTGCAGCTGGGTGAGAATCTGTTTCGCCTTCAGCACCTTCTCCGGATCATCCTCATGATTGAAGCACGCCTGCAGCACACTTTCCTCCGGATCAAACTGCGGCGACTGCTCCAGATAGCCCACCTTCAAGTCGCGTCGGTAGATGATGTCTCCGCTCTCATGCCCCTCTTTATCCATCAGCACCGACATGAGCGTAGACTTTCCCGTGCCGTTTCTCGCCACGAGTCCCACTTTCTGTCCTTCAGCGATAGAGAAGGAAATATTATCAAAAAGAACCTGTGCACCAAAGCGTTTGGTGAGGTTTTGAACGTCTAAATAGGGTATTTGACTAGCCATTTTTATTTTTTTTTGTGCAAAGATAGGCAAAATATTTGGCAGAAACAAATTTTTTAATTATCTTTGCACACGAATTTATCAATCAATACCGTGTTTCCATTCAGAAACGCGACATTTCAGAAAGAAAATCATTAATATACAATATATAATATATGTATAGCAAAGAAGAATTACAAGCAAAGAGTGTCGTTCAGTTGAAGGACATTGCCAAGGAACTTGGAGCCAAGGTAAAGAAGAGCGATAACAAGGGAACTATCGTCTACGCCATTCTCGACGCCCAGGCAGAACAGCCAGCTCCTGAAGCAGCCCCTAAGCGCAAGCGCACCCGCATTGCAACCAAGAAAGAAGACCGTGTTTATTCCGTACACGGTAATGAAGGAGAGAATTTCGACGTGCAGAAGAACCAGGTATTGGGTCCTAACGGCGGCGAGACTGCTCCTCAGGCTATGAGCGAAACTGCCCTAGACCCAGCGGTTGAGGAAGAAATCCAGTTCAGCCCGGCAGAGCAGAGTTTACAATCAGCTGCCCAGAAGCAGACTCTAAACCAATCAGGCGAAGACATCGAGGCTCAGGTACTTGCCAACTTCCCGAAACACCGCGGCAGAAGAAGCAAGGCTGAACTCGAAGCCATTGCAGAAGCCAGAGCAGCTGCCATCAGAAAGCATCAGGCGGTAAAAGCCGAGTTAGAAGCGCAGATGGCGAAAGATGCACAGGAGACGGCTAACCAGCAGGCTGCTACTGAGGCAGAACAGCCGGAAGAGGCAACAGCCGATAACCAGCAGACTGCTCCTGAGCAGGCAGCACCTGAGCAAGCTGCCGTTCCTGAAGAGCAGTTCTCTGCCGGAAACGCTGAGAGCGCTAACATCAGCGGCGATTTGCAGGCGATGCTCCAGGCTAAGATGAATGCACAGAACGCAGCAGCAGCTCCAGCTCCGGCAGCAGCTCCGGCTCCAGCTGAGGAGGCAAAGGAAGAAGCTACTGAAAAAACTGCAACCGATAAGAAACAGGAGTCAGCTCCTATCCACTATACTGAAGGTATGAAGGTAGAACTCGATGCAGACGGAACCTGGAAGGGTGATCCGGGCGATGGAACCGATTTCATCCCGGTAGTCGACATTCCTATCGAAGACCAGGCTGCCATTCCTACTGTCGACATCTTCGACCGTCCTACCACTCCACAGACTTCTCACCAGCACACACCTGCTGCTGCCCCTGCAGCCAAGAACAAGCAGGAAGCACCAGCCTACGATTTCAGCAATCTCGTGAAATCCAACGGTGTGCTCGAAGTGATTTCAGAGGGCTACGGATTCCTGCGCAGCAGCGATTACAATTACCTTTCTTCACCAGACGATGTTTATGTAGCATCCAGCTTCGTCAAGAAGTTCGGTCTGAAGACTGGCGATGTCATCGAGTGCAAGGTGCGTCCGCCTCACGAAGGCGAGAAATACTTCCCGCTCACCAGCATCATCAAGATCAATGGCCGTGACCCGTCAGAGGTTCGTGACCGTGTTCCTTTCGAGCACCTCACCCCACTCTTCCCTGATGAGAAGTTCAATCTCTGTGGCGACCGCCGCACCACCAATCTCAGCACCCGCATCGTAGACCTCTTCTCGCCAATCGGTAAGGGTCAGCGTGCGCTCATCGTGGCTCAGCCTAAGACCGGTAAGACCATCCTCATGAAGGATATTGCCAACGCCATCGCAGCCAACCATCCTGAGGCTTACCTCATGATGCTGCTCATCGACGAGCGTCCTGAAGAGGTTACCGACATGGCACGCACCGTGAATGCAGAGGTTATCGCCTCTACCTTCGACGAGCCAGCAGAGCGCCATGTCAAGATTGCCGGAATCGTGCTCGAGAAGGCTAAGAGAATGGTAGAATGCGGACACGATGTTGTCATCTTCCTCGATTCTATCACCCGTCTCGCCCGTGCCTACAACACCACAGCTCCTGCATCTGGTAAGGTGCTCACCGGTGGTGTAGATGCAAACGCTCTCCAGAAGCCTAAGCGTTTCTTCGGTGCTGCGCGTAACATCGAAGGCGGCGGTTCGCTCACCATCATCGCTACTGCCCTCATCGATACAGGTAGTAAGATGGATGAAGTCATCTTCGAGGAGTTCAAGGGAACCGGTAACATGGAGTTGCAGCTCGACCGCTCACTCAGCAACAAGCGCATCTTCCCTGCTGTCAACCTCATTTCTTCGTCTACCCGTCGCGACGATCTGCTGCAGGACAAGACAACGCTCGACCGCATGTGGATTCTGCGCAAGTATCTGTCAGATATGAACGCTATCGAGGCGATGAGCACCATCCACAAGAACATGCAGCATACTCGCAACAACGA
>CAVBFV010000133.1:0-8331 GCA_963594575.1 Lachnospiraceae bacterium
ACAAATGATGATGGCGCTGGTTTCGCTGATGGTTCTGTCAGCCCAGGCGCAGGCTAATTTCCAGGTGTCGGTTTCCAATCCTTCCAAGGTGGCTAGAACCGATGTCCCGGTGGTTGTAGATCTCAGCAAGTTGGGCGCTATCGGCGACATTCAGCGCGCTGTAGTAACCGTTGACGGCAAGGAGATTCCTTCCCAGCTCGACGACATCAACCGCGATTGTACAAACGATGAACTCTGTTTCCTTGCCGACCTTGGCAAGAAAGAGACCAAGACTTATCAGTTGCAGCTCTATCGTGAGGGCGAGCAGACGCAGTATCCGGCTCGTACCTTTGCAGAACTCTGTCTGCCAAGCAGAAACAAGAAGCTGGCTAAGAACAGACAGGATATTTATCTGCGCAGCATCTCGTTTGATAAGAAGACCAAGGATCCTTATCACTACGTCCATTCTCATGGCACCTGCTTCGAAAGCGAACTGATTGCCATGCGTGTTTATTTCGACCATCGTCAGACCATCGACCTTTATGGCAAAATCAACAAGGGGCTGGTGATTCAGGATACGCAGTTCTATCCTTCAGAAGAGCAGATTCAGGCTGGTTCGGGCGATGATTGTCTCTGGGTAGGCAACACCTACGGACTGGGTGCGCTCCGTGGCTGGGACGGTAAAGACCAGGTGCTGTTCAACAACGTGAAATATCAGGAGCAGCGCGTCATTTCAGAAGGTCCGCTCCGTGCCATCGTCGAGGTAGTAGATAAGGGTTGGGTTCCGGCTCCGGGCTTGCAACCAGTCAATGCCACCATCCGTTACACCATCTATGCTGGTCATCGCGATTTCGATGTAGATGTGTTCTTCAACAAGGATGTTTCTGATTATCAGTTTGCTACAGGACTCATCAATGTAAAGGGTTCCAGCGAATTTGCTGATGGCAAGGGCTTGCGAGGCTGTTACGGCAGCGACTGGCCAACAGGCAAGGACGATGGAAAGCACAAGCTGGAGACCGTAGGCTTGGGCATTTATGTGCCACAGTCAGCCCTGGTAAGTCAGCAGCCAGCCAATAAGGATTGCTATACTCAGGTGGTGAAACCTACAGGCAGCCAACTCAGTTATAAGCTTGCTTATACCAGTGCCAACGAAACCTATGGTTTCAAGGGCGAGAAGGAGTGGTATGAGTGGTTGAAAGCCTGGAAGCAGCAGATAGAAGAGCCGGTCAAGGTTTCAGTTTCTGCCATCATCCGATAAGCAGTTTCTTTTATCATCCGATAAGCTGAAAAATTGCGCAAATAGCCAGTAGTGAGCAAAAATGACTTACGTTTTGCTCGTTACTGGCTATTTAGCAAACAAATTTAGGCGAAAATCCCATTTTTTTTGCGAAAACGTATGATTTTTTAGCAAAAAAGCTTGGTAATTTAAATAATTTTTAGTATTTTTGCAGTCGTAACTCGAAGATTTGTGAATTATCGTGAAAAAGTTATTTAATTATATAGTCATATTAGCAATAGTGCTTCTCAGTTCGGCCTGTGAGTTTAAGTTCAAGCCGAACGAGGAAGGAGAGGCTGTGCCCCTGTCGGTGCAGCGCTACGACCGATTGGAAAGCAGATATCTTACTACCGGTGATTTCTCAGCCCTGCAGCAGATGAACACCGATTACCCGATAGAAACCCGTACGCTGATAGAGAAAATGCTCCAGCTTGGCACCATTACCGACGCCAATATCAGCAACCGTTTTCTCATGTTCTATCAGGATTCTACCCTGCAGGCACTTATCGCCGATGCTGAGGCAGAATTTGCCAATATGGAAGACATCAACGAGCAGCTGAAATCTTCCTTCTCGCGTCTGAACAGTTGGATTCCGGAGCTCCAGCAGCCTTGTTTCTATGCCCAGATTGGCGCTCTCGACCAGAGCATCGTAGTAGGAGAGCACTCAGTAGGAATTTCGCTCGATAAATACATGGGCGAAAACTATCCGCTCTACAAGAAATTCTATACACCGCAGCAGCGCAGCACTATGTCGCGCCAGTATATTGTGCCTGATTGCCTTACCTTCTATCTGCTGAGCATCTATCCGATGGATCAGTTCGACACCCGTCCGCAGCTCGACCGCGATCTGCACATGGGCAAGATTATGTGGGCTGTAAACAAGGCGATGGGCAAGGAGATTTTCAAGACCAAGTATGTGAATACAATCAACGCTTATGTAAAGCGCAACCCTAAAGTAACAGTAAAAGAACTGCTCAAGGACGAAGATTATTCGCCTATTGAGGCATTACATAAAGATTAACACATGAAAAGATTTCCAGTTTTTATTGCAACTGTCATGATGGTTTCAGCAATGCAAGCTGCAGATAAACTCGACCTGAAGGCCATTACCTCCGGCGAGTTTGCTGCCTCTTATGTTACCGGTATTAACCCTATTGATGGCACCGATTTGTACGCTTCTATCAGCAATGATGGCAAGCAGGTTATCAGTTATTCGTTCAAGACGGGCAAGCAGATGAGCATCCTCTTCGATGTGAACGCCGTCAAGGCTCCCTTCGAACAGATTGAGGGTTATGTAATCAGTCCTGATGGCAAGAAATTGCTTATCATGACGCATCGCGAGGCTATTTACCGCCGCTCGTTCAAGGCTGAGTATTTCATATACGATATTGCTAAGAAGAGTTTGAAGAAACTCTCTCAGGGCGTTAACCAGCAGGTGGCTACCTGGTCGCCTGATTCACGCCACATCGCCTTCGTTAAGGATAATAATCTCTTTGTTACCGATGGAGATAAGGAAACCCAGATTACCCGCGACGGTAAGTTTAACGAGGTAATCAATGGTATTCCTGATTGGGTTTACGAAGAGGAGTTCAGCTTCAACCGCGCCTTTGCATGGAATGCGGATGGAACTGCCATCGGCTGGATACGCTTCGACGAATCGCACGTAAAGACTTATTCTCTGCAGATGTTCGAAGGTTCTCATCCTACCCGTAGCGAGTATCACGACTATCCGGGAGAGTATTCCTATAAATATCCTAAGGCTGGACAGGACAACTCTAAGGTGAGCCTCTGGAGCTATGATATGAAGAACGGCAAGACCGTGGCGCTCGATGTGCCTGTAGATTCCGACGGCTATTATCCACGCATCAAGACATCGCCAGACGCCAACAGTCTGATTGTCTATACGATGAACCGCCATCAGGACGACATGCGCCTCTATGCAGTCAATCCTTTCACCGGCAAGAGCAGGATGCTCATCAAGGAGAGTGTGCCTAAGTTTGTAAAGGAAGAGGTGATTGAAAACAGCATCGTGGGCAAGAAGAACATCCTGCTGCCTAGCGACCGCGACGGCTTCATGCATCTCTATCTCTATGGTATGAACGGCAAGCTCCTGCGCCAGGTAGAGAAGGGCAACTATGATGTTACCTCTATCTACGGAATGGATGAGAAGACGGGCGATGTTTATTTCCAGGCTGCCAAGCTCAATGCGCACGACCGCCAGGTTTACGTGGCTCATAAGAACGGAAAGGTAGAGCGACTTACCGATGCGGCTGGTTCCAACTCGGCTAATTTCTCGGGCGATTACCGCTATTTCGTCAATACCTGGAGCAGCTACAGCCATCCTTATGTCTTCACCGTACGCAGCAACAAGGGCAAGCTTATCAAGACATTGGAAGACAACAAGCAGCTGCTCGAAAAGACCCGAAAGTATAATTGGGGCAAGCGCGAGACTTTCTCTTTCACCACTTCCGAAGGTGTGAAACTGGACGGCTGGATGGTGAAGCCTGTAGATTTCGACGCCAGCAAGAAGTATCCTGTCATCCTCTTCCAGTATTCCGGTCCGGGCAACCAGCAGGTGCTCGATTCATGGAGCACGGGCAGTATGGGCAATGGCGGTGCTTTCGATTATTATCTTGCACAGGAAGGATTCATCATTGCCTGCGTAGATGGTCGTGGAACAGGCGGTAGAGGAGCTGAGTTTGAGAAGTCTACTTATCTCCGTCTGGGCGATTTAGAGTCGAAAGATCAGGTTGAAACAGCTCTCTACATGGGTTCTCTGCCTTATGTAGACAAGGATAATATCGGCATTTGGGGCTGGAGCTATGGTGGTTTCAATACGCTGATGAGTATGAGCGAGGGCCGTCCTGTGTTCAAGGCAGGTGTGGCTGTGGCTCCTCCTACCTGCTACCGCTTCTATGATTCGGTTTATACTGAGCGCTACATGCGCACTCCTAAGGAGAACGAAGAGGGTTACAAGGTGAACCCTATCGAGCGAGTAAAACAGCAGCATGGTGCGTTGCTTATCTGTCACGGATTGGCAGATGACAATGTTCATCCGCAGAATACCTTCGAATATACTGAGGCGTTGGTTCAGGCAGACAAGGACTTCAAGACCCTGTGGTACACGAACCGCAATCACGGCATTTCGGGTGGCAATACTCGCAACCATCTGCTTCGCCAGATAGCTAACTGGTTCAAGCAGAACCTGAAGTAGAAAATGATATGATATAAAAAAGTGAAGCCATTCCCGGCAGAAAACGGGAATGGCTTCTTCATTTAATGTTAACCTTGTTTACTTTTTGCGAAGTAAGGTACGTTTGATTTCTTATTCATTTTTAGCGCCTTTTCTGCGCTTTTCTTTCTTGGCTTTCTTAGCCTTCTTCACTTTTACCTCTTCAACCTCTTCATCGTTTGGCTGAACAGATGAAAAATGAAAATCTGTAGGGTTGATGGTCTTTACCTGATAAGGGCTAGGCGCATCATTCATCTGCTGTCCGTTCTTGGCTTTCTTAGCCTTTGGCTTCTGTATGTATCTTGCATAGAGCTTGTTCCATTTCTTTTCAGCTTTCTTCTGGTTGAAGTCAAACATCACGATACATGTGCGGTTGCCGGCACCTTGCTGCTCCAGATAGTCGCGTAGCTGATATGAATAGTTCTCGCGGCTTATAAGAAACTTGTTCTTGCGGGTGAAATAGGCAGAATCAACCTTCTGAACGTCAGTGAAATAGACTGTAGAGTCATTAAACGACGAGGCAAATCCAAAGATGTATGCAGTCTTAACGTCGTTCTTGGCAGATGCGGAGAGCGAGCTGAAACATGCTAATGCAATAGATGCTAATGCAATTTTTGTAATTTTCATTTCTTTTTCTGTCTTATTTTGTTTTGCGCTTTCTGCCCCATCAGTCTGCAGGATATTTCCTTATCCCAGATAGGACTTCAGCAGTTTATCTGTCGTACTGTTACGGAGTCGCCTGATCGATTTTTCCTTAATCTGGCGCACTCTTTCTCTGGTGAGATGATACTTGGTTCCGATTTCTTCGAGCGTCAGTTCAGGCGTCCCAATGCCATAGAAGGCAGCAATGATTTTCTGGTCTTTGTCCGGCAACGTATTGAGCAGTCTTTCTATTTCTGCTCTCAGCGACTCGGTCAGCAGTTCATTGTCGGTCGGATCATCCGAATTAGCCATCAGGTCGAGCATGCTGCCTTCTTCATCGTCAGAAAAAGGAGCATCCACGCTCAGGTGGCGGCTTGTTGACGAAGCCTTCATGGCGTCCTCAATCTTGTCTTCCGGCAAGTCTACGCGGTCAGCCATTTCGTCTACACTCGGTTTGCGTTCAAATTCCTGTTCGAACTTGTTCACCTCTCTGTTAATCTTGTTAACGCTTCCCACCTGGTTGAGCGGAAGGCGCACAATTCTGCTCTGCTCGGCTATAGCCTGCAGAATGCTCTGGCGAATCCACCATACGGCGTAAGAGATGAACTTAAAGCCTCGGGTTTCATCAAACTTCTGTGCGGCTTTGATAAGCCCCACATTTCCTTCGTTGATAAGATCAGGCAAGCTGAGCCCCTGGTTCTGGTATTGTTTTGCAACAGACACCACGAAACGGAGATTGGCTTTTGTTAATCTCTCCAATGCCCTACGGTCACCTTTTCTTATACGCTGAGCGAGCTCCACCTCTTCATCTGTAGAGAGCAGCTCCTCATGAGCAATATCTTGAAGATATTTTTCCAACGATGCGCTTGCGCGATTCGTAATTGACTGAGTAATTTTTAATTGTCTCATGCTGGCATCAAATTTTAAGTAGTTGCAAAAATACACTTTTTTGTTTAAATACCAAAAAAAATAGTAGATATTTTTCAGAAATACCTACTATTTTATTGATTTTTGTCTGTTTCTTGAGTTTTTTGGCAGTAAAAAAGCCTTTTTCACTACTCAATCATGAGACGTTTCTCTTAAAACTCTTACCCTTAGTCTTTCTGCAGCGGAACAGCGAAGTAAGCCTTCTTGCCTGTTGGCCATATACCCTGGATGTAGAGCACTGGGTCCTTGCTGGTAGAAGCACTCTTCACAGCCTTCTGCAGGTCATCTATCGTATTGATGTTGTTGTCGTTGATGCGCTGGATGATGAAACCGCGTGAAATGCCACCATCCTTCAGGGCGCCGTTGTTCACCTTCATTACCTCTACACCATACTTGATATTGAGCTGGTTCTTCTGGCTCTCAGTAATAGGGCGGAAGCTGCCGCCGAGCACGTCGAGGTCAGCACTCTTGATAACCGAAGTATTACCCTGGGCATTCTTCAGTGTGATGGTCTTGGTGCTTGCCTTCTTGTTGCGCAGGTAGGTGATGCTCATCTTGTCGCCAGGGCGCTTGCCGTTCAGGATTTCCTGCAGCTCAGCCATCTTGGTCACCTTCTTGCCGTCAACCTTGGTAATCACGTCGCCTTCCTTCAGTCCAGCCTCTGCACCGTTGCCGTCTTCATCAACCTTGGCAATGTAAACACCCTCGTTGGTTCCCAGGTTCACTTCCTTGCCGTTCTCCTTCTGGGCGTTGATATAGTTCAGCACATCGCTGCCCTGTATGCTCAGCATCACGCGCTGTACGCTGCCGTATTTCTTCAGGTCGTCTACCACCTTGTTCATAATAGAGGTAGGGATGGCGAAACCGTAGCCGGCGTAAGAACCGGTCTGTGAATAGAGCATGGCGTTGATTCCTACCAGCTCGCCCTGGGTGTTGACGAGTGCACCGCCCGAGTTACCTGCGTTGATGGCAGCATCGGTCTGGATGAAGCTCTCTACACCGTTGGCACCGAGCGAACGGGCCTTGGCTGAGATGATTCCGGCTGTAACCGTATTGTTCAGTCCGAATGGATTACCTACGGCGATGACCCATTCACCCACCTTCACCTTGTCGCTGTCGGCGATAGGCAGGGTAGGCAGGTTCTTGCCGTCTACCTTGATGAGGGCGAGGTCGGTAGTCTTGTCGGTTCCGATGATGCGAGCGGAGAATTCACGGTTGTCGTTCAGTGTAACGGTCAGCTCGTCAGCACCTTCTACCACGTGGTTGTTGGTAACGATGTAACCGTCCTGACTGATGATGACGCCCGAACCGGTAGCCTCTCTCTTCGGAGTCTGCACCTTCTGCTTGCGTGTGCCTCCGTTGCCCTGTCCCGGGTTGCCGAAGAAGCCGAACGGGTCGAAGAATCCTCCGAATGGGTCGTCCTGCACATCTACTGTCTTCACCTTCGAGTTCTGTACGTATTTAATATGTAC
The DNA here is from genome assembly GCA_963594575.1 of Lachnospiraceae bacterium. GTDB lineage: Bacteria > Bacteroidota > Bacteroidia > Bacteroidales > Bacteroidaceae > Prevotella. The sequence goes on from CAVBFV010000133.1 coordinate 7,529, forward strand.
TACAGCAGGCAGCGCCTTCTCGGCAGCATAGGTTAAGTCTACAGGCTGACCTGCTGGCGCAGCGGTAACTGCAGGTGTAGCATTTACTTTCATGAAAGCACCGGCTGAAAATGCGAGCGAACCAACGCAGAGCACAGCCACAACATAATTACTTAATTTTTTCATGTCTCTTATTTTTTTATTGTTTACTTTTCTTTTCCTTGGAACTGTAGCAGCTAATATCATGCCAAAAGTCAGCTTGTCATGCACCGCTCTGTTTCCGGTTGCAAATATAGGGTCATTTTTTGAGATACGCTTCATTCTCAGCATAAATTTATTCCGTTTTAACATTTCAAATTAACACTTTAACGGCTATTAAACAAGAAATGCCCTAAATTCACAAATATTTGAATGTAAGCACGAAAATCTTAGTTTTGTATACGAAACTATCTTCTGCTGATTGATAAATATCTGTTAAACGATAGGGACTCAGAAACTCGGTTTAACCGGGGAAAAGAGTGAAAAATAGCCTTGCGAATAACTAATGATGCATAAAAAAGTGAGGAATCGTGCGATAGTATCAAAAGTTTTTTGTACTTTTGCATGTCGAAAGCAGTGCTCCGGTCTGTCGCTGGCATCTTTCAGGTGCGAGAGGAAAGTCCGGGCAGCATAGAGCATCCCACTTCCGAAACTAGAAGCTATTGGTGACAGTAGGTGTCGGTAGAAGAAAATAACCGCTTTCACTTATCCCGTTTGTCCAGTCTGGGGTGGTGAGAGTAAGGGTGAGAAGGTGGTGTAAGAGACCACCAGCTGGCGGGTGATCG
>CAVBFV010000134.1:0-8305 GCA_963594575.1 Lachnospiraceae bacterium
CCGTCGCTGTCGCAGGTGATGTCCTGCAAGGTAGCGTTGCGGGTAGGACGCTCGTTCAGACGCTGGATCGGCATGATAGGGAAGAGCTGGTCGATAGCCCAACTGTCTGGCAGGCTCTGGAACAGAGAGAAGTTGCAGAAATACTTGTCGGCAAGAATCTTATCCAATCCTCTGAGCTCCTCAGGTACATGCTTCATGTGCTTGGCAAGATTGTTGATCTCGTGGCACACGCTCCAGTACATTGCCTCAATCTCTGCACGGGTCTTCAGATCTACGATGCCGTGAGAGAAGAGCTGCAATGCCTCTTCGCGAATCTGCTCGGCATCATGCCAGTCTTCCAGCATGTTGCGAGGATTCAGGTTGTCCCATATCTCATAAAGATCCTTCACCAGCTGGTGGTCGGTCTCCTTCGCCTCAAACTCCTCTGGCATTTCTGGCAGGGAAGCGGTTTCCAAGACATCGATGACCAGGACAGAATGATGGGCAGAGAGCGAACGGCCGCTCTCGGTGATGAGGTTAGGGTGCTCGATATTGCTCTTGTTGGCTGCATCTACGAATGTATAGACACAGTCGTTCACATACTCCTGGATAGAGTAATTTACGGAACTCTCGCTGCTTGAAGAGCGGGTGCCGTCGTAATCTACACCGAGTCCGCCACCGCAATCTACGAAATCTACATTGTAGCCCATCTTGTGGAGGCTAATATAGAACTGGGCTGCCTCACGGAGAGCAGTCTGAATGCGGCGAATCTTGGTAATCTGACTTCCGATATGGAAGTGGATAAGGCGCAGACAGTCGTGGAATCCCATCTCGTCTATCTTCTTGAGGGCTGTGAGCAGTTCTGCGCTGGTCAAGCCGAACTTAGATGCATCGCCGCCGCTTTCAGCCCATTTGCCTGAACCTGAAGAAGCCAGTTTGATGCGGATACCGATGTTTGGCTTTACGTTGAGCTTTTTGGCTACCTTTTCGATGATATCCAGCTCATTGAGCTTTTCTACTACGATAAAGATGCGCTTGCCCATCTTCTGAGCCAGCAAGGCAAGTTCGATGTAGCTCTCGTCCTTGTAGCCGTTACAGATGATGAGCGAGTCGCTCTGTGCCTGTACGGCGATGACGGCGTGGAGTTCAGGCTTAGAGCCAGCCTCCAGTCCGAGGTTGAACTTCTTGCCGTGAGAGATAATCTCCTCAACGACCGGCTGCATCTGGTTCACCTTAATAGGATAGATGACAAAGTTTTCTCCCTTGTATCCATACTCTTCCTTTGCCTTTTGAAAACAGCTGGCTGTCTTCTCGATGCGGTTGTCGAGGATGTCTGGGAAACGGAGCAGTACGGGAGCGTTGATGTCGCGTAATGCCAACTCGTCCATGATGTCGCGCAGGTCTATCTGCGTGTTGTCCTTGCATGGAGTTACATAGACATCACCCTTGTCGTTGATGCCAAAGTAAGAAGTACCCCAACCACAGATGTTGTAGAGCTCCTTCGAGTCTTCAATAGTCCATTTCTTCATTTTCTAATCTTGCTTGCTGGAAATCAGTTTTGTTTGTTACCTTTATTATATATTACTTTATTAGATACGGCTATATGTTCAGCAGGTCTCTGATCTGCTGAACAATAGCGTTGATTTTATCATAATTGTCCATCACGTTGATATCGATGATGTGTTTTGCCTTCTCGTAGTAAGGCTCGCGAAGTTTCAGCTGCTCATGGATAAACTTGTCTACCTCTTCCGGTGTTTTGTTGAGCAGCAGAGGGCGTACGCCTTTGCCCATCTTCAGATGAGCGTGAAGGGTTTCTGGAGATGCCTTCAGGTAAAACGTTTCGCCAAGTTGGTTCATGTAGTCCATATTGTCGAAGAAACATGGTGTTCCTCCTCCGCAACTTACCACTACATTTTCAAACTCTGCCACTTCGTGTAGCATATTGTGCTCTATCTTGCGAAATCCCTCTTCTCCAACTTCGTCGAAGATCTGTTTAACGGTCTTGCGCATTCGGCTCTCGATATACCAGTCGAGATCGTAGAACATAACGCCAAGGTCTTTGGCGAGGGCTTTGCCGACCGTTGTCTTGCCGGCGCCCATGTATCCTATGATGATGATTGACTTCATTTTCTTCTGTTTCTATGTCAATGAGGCATGTTTATGATTTCTTTCTGCCTCTAGCCTTTGGTTCTGGAGCAGCTTTGATAATTTCCATACACTCCTCGTATGTAAGCTCCTCTGCACTCTCATGTTTTGCCTTTGGAATGCGGTAATTCTTGCCGTCGTAAGCAATGTATGGACCATACTTGCCATTGAGAATTTCCATCTTATCGTCCTCATCGAAAACTTTGAGATGGCGCTTCTCTTCGGCTTCGCGCTTTTCCTTGATCAGCTCGATGGCTCTATCCAGGGTGATGGTCAGCGGATCATCCTCCTTTGGAATAGAAACATACTTGCGGTTATGGAGAATGTAAGGGCCGTAGCGGCCAGAGCCAACTATTACAGTAATGCCTTCATAATCACCGAGTTCTCTTGGCAGCTTGAAGAGTTCTAAAGCCTCTTCCAGGGTGATGGTTTCGATGCTCTTGTCTGATGGCAACTGGGCAAACTGAGGCTTGTCCTTATCCTCAGCAGAACCAATCTGTACCACAGGTCCAAAACGGCCAATCTTGACGAATACTGGCTTTCCTGTCTTTGGATCATTTCCGAGATTGCGCTCGCCGGCTTTATGCTGGTTGCGGGCTTCCAAAACTTCCTTCACTTCAGGCTCAAAGCCCTTGTCGAAATCCTTCATCCAGTTGGTCCATTCGGTCTTTCCTTCTGCAATATCATCAAACTTCTTCTCTACGTCTGCCGTAAAGTTGTAGTTCATGATGTTCGGGAAGTTCTCCATCAGGAAATCGTTTACTACGATGCCGATATCAGTAGGCAGAAGCTTGCCCTTTTCAGAGCCTGCCATCTCTTTCTTCAACTTCTGGGTTATCTTGATGCCCTTCAGAGAATCTATGGTAAATGTGCGCTCTTCACCCGTCTTGTCACCCTTTACCACGTATTGACGCTGCTGGATGGTACTGATAGTTGGAGCATAGGTAGATGGACGGCCGATGCCGAGATCTTCCAATTTCTTCACCAGACTGGCCTCGGTGTATCTTGCAGGAGCCAGAGAATACTTCTCTGTAGCAAGGATTTCTCTGCGCTGCAATTCATCGCCTTCTTTCAGGGCTGGAAGAATGTGGGAAGAATCCTCAGCATGCTCTTCATCGTCGGTTGACTCAAGATAAACCTTGAGGAAACCATCGAATGAAACAACCTCGCCGGTAGCAACAAACTTTTCGCTTGTGTTGCCGATATTGATGTTGATGGTTGTCTTTTCGAGTTGTGCGTCAGCCATCTGAGATGCGATGGTACGCTTCCAGATGAGTTCGTAAAGGCGCTTCTCCTGAGCGGTTCCTTCAATGGTTGGTTCATTCATATATGTAGGACGGATAGCCTCGTGCGCTTCCTGTGCACCCTTTGAACTGGTGTGGTAGGCACGAGCCTGGCTGTATTCCTTGCCATATTCTCTGATAATCTCATCTTTGCTGGCGTTGGTACAGAGCGTAGAGAGGTTTACGCTATCGGTTCGCATGTAAGTGATGCGTCCGCTTTCGTAAAGTTTCTGGGCTATCATCATGGTCTGTACAACGGTGAAACCAAGCTTGCGTGCTGCCTCCTGTTGCAAAGTAGAAGTAGTGAAAGGTGGTGCAGGAGAACGCTTTAAAGGCTTTTTGGTTACAGATTCAACCATAAACTTAGCGTCTTTGCACTTCTCAAGGAAAGCTTCAACCTCTTCGTGGGTATTGAAACGCTGGTCCAGTTCTGCCTTTACCTCTGTTGCATTGCCGCTGTCGCTGATCAGGGCGAAAATAGCGGTAACGCGATAGTATGGAACACTCTGGAACTTCTGGATTTCACGCTCACGTTCTACTATCAGACGGACAGCAACACTCTGTACACGACCTGCAGAAAGGGCTGGCTTAACCTTTCTCCACAAGATAGGAGAAAGCTTGAAACCTACCAGTCGGTCGAGTACACGACGTGCCTGCTGGGCATTCACCAGGTTCATGTCCAGATGGCGTGGGTTCTTGATTGCGTCAAGAATAGCCTGTTTGGTAATCTCGTGGAAGACAATACGGTTTGTCTTCTCCTCATCCAATCCCAGTACTTCGCAAAGATGCCAGCTGATGGCTTCTCCCTCGCGGTCCTCATCGGATGCTAACCAGATTTTCTTGGCTTTCTTCGCATTCGTTTTCAATTCTGTAACGAGTTTTTTCTTTTCCTCTGGAATCTCATAATCAGGTTCCATGGTTTTCTCGTTTATACTAAGTTCCTTCTTCTTCAGGTCACGGATATGACCGTAAGAAGACATAACCTTATAGTCCTTACCTAAAAACTCTTCGATCTTTTTAGCCTTCGCAGGGCTCTCGACGATTACTAAATTCTCTTGCATAAGCTTATACACAATTTTTTTCGGTTGGCAAAAGTAAGTAAACTTTTTGCTTATACCTTATTATATGGTGTTTTTTTTGGTTTTTTTAATGTTTGGGAGCCATATTTGGCTGTATTGAACCCTTTTTACCTCAATTTTGTTTCCAAATAACGATGGAGCCCCTTGCGTATGGAATCGAATGCAAACTCATCAGGATTGAGTCTGCTCAATGGTATCCAGAATGATTCTTCTGCATCGTCCATTGCTTCTATATGAGTGTCGTCTTTCACCTTCACTTCATAGAACATATCGAGGGTATGAACCATGAAACCTGAGTAAAGGTAGAGATTTGGGTAGCTGAACTGATACTTAACCTCAGTTGCATCCAGTCCGGTTTCCTCTTTTACCTCTCTTGCCATACCTTCTTCGCCTGTTTCATCCATGTCGACGAAACCGCCTGGCAAATCGAGTGCCCCCTTGGCTGGTTCTTTCTTCCGCCTTACTACCAGAAGTTCTTCCTTGCTGTTGAGTATGAAAGCTACCGTAGCACTGCTCGGATTGAGGTAATAAGAGAATCCGCAGTCCTTACACTTCTTGCTCTTGATGTTGTTGATTTCGAAATGGTTAGAGCCGCAAACCGGGCAAAACTGAAACTTATCTAATACGTGACTCATATTATGATTAATGTATAATGTATTATGTATTATGGAAAAGGATTTATCATCATGTTATAATCGAAAAGCGGCCGGTCTTTGATTCAGGCAAAGATCGACCGCTGATGATATTTTGATAGTTATTACCAATTGTCTGTACGGAATGGGAAGAGAGGCAGATTGCCTGCATTTGCCATATTGCCGAGCTGGAAGTTGCGGAAACAGTAGCGAAGGGCTACTGGCTTCTTTACCTCAGGACTGGTTACGATGACGCACTCGTTCCAAGGATCGTTGCCTTCCTGCCAGAAGTGCTTGGCTGTAGCCTTATGGAATACCTTATCTTCGCCAGCAACTTCGAAGCCTTCGATACCTTCAAAGCGGTTATAGGCTCCGTAGGTGTTGTCGAAATGCACCTTTACAGTATCACCTACTATCTTCATCTCCTTGAAGGTCATGCTCTCGCTGAAGAGTCCCTTCATACCATAAGTCTTACTGAGTGCCTGGAGTGCAAGGCGTTCGCCTACAGGCTGTTTCTGGCATGGATGAATCTGCTCAACCTCGTATGGATAAACCAGGTCTTCGGTACAGACGATGCCGCTGTTTGGAATCACCTTGGCTGCATTGAACTGCTGTTCGCGGAGTCTTGGTCCCCAATCGCCATTGACGTCGCCATTATGATAAGGTGCTATCTGTACGAAATAGAATGGCAGTTCGCCCTGCTTGAAGTCTCTGCGCCACTGGGCAACGAGGTCGGCAAGACGCTTGGTGTACTGACCGTCTGGGTCGCCTACATTAGAACATCCCTGATAGAAGAGAATACCCTTTACGCTATAGTTGAGGATAGGGTGGAAAGTTCCGTTACCCCAGAGGAGAGGATAGAGGAAGTCCCACTTGAATTTAGGGTTCTTGGACATCTTCACAGAGTCGAGATCTTCCTTGGTGTTCTTCTTCAGGTAGTCGCGGTCGAGCCAGCTTTCTACACGGCTTCCGCCCTTGTTTGCCATGACCAGACCTACCGGAATGTCAAGAGCCTTGTTTACTACCTGTGCAAAGAAGTATCCTGTAGCCGAAGCATCGCCTACGGTTTCCGGATTAACCTCCTTCCATTCGCAGTTGGCATCATCTAACGGCTTGCTGCTCATTACGCTAGGAATCTTTACATAATGTACGCCTTTGTACTGGTTGGCTTCGAGCACCGCCTTGTTGTAACCTTCTACAGGACAGTTGCCGAATCCTTTTACTGGCATCTCCATGTTGCTCTGACCTGCGCAAACCCATACTTCTCCTGCCAGCACATTGTTGAGAGTGGTCTTTTCGCCATCATCGAAAGTGATGGAGAGTGGGGTGTAGCTCGCCTTCGGGGTCTGTACTTTAACCGCCCATTTGCCGTCTTTACCGGTCTTGGCAGAATATTTCTGTGCCGACCATGAGGTAGTAACCTCTACGGTAGTTCCTGGTTTGTCCCATCCCCAGAGGTTAGCCTCTGTGTTTTGCTGTAAAATCATGTTGTCACCCAAGATGTGTGGCAACTTTACTTTAGCCTGCGCTCCAGTTGTGATAAGCGCCAAGGCTGCCATTGCTAAAAATTTCTTATTCATTTTTTAGGGTTTAAAAGTTTATCGTTTTTTTGTTCTTAAGTTCCTTGTATGGTTCGTATTCTGATATTGCCATCTGTGTTATCATGAAAGCAGATACAGAACTGACGTTAAAGAATAAGAGTTAGAAGCTGGAAGATGAAAAGCCGAAACTGTTCTCTCCAAACTTCTAACTCCTGGTTATCTTAAAGAAGGTTCTTGATGGCTGCCTCTATGTCCTTAATCTGTGCATCACGTGCCTGCAGGGTGTTGGTGCGGTCAATCAGGAAGAAGGTAGGAATGCTCTGGACATTGTAGAGAGCCAGACTCTTGCCCTGAATGCCATCTTCATCGCGTACGCAAATCCAAGGGATGGCAGCGGTAGAGGTTTTCCAGAAGTGCTCGTCAGGGTCTACTGATACCTGATAAATCTCCAGTCCGGCAGCATGATACTTGTTGTAGAGTTCACGCAACATCATGATGCGCTTGGTGCTCTCTTTGCTGGCGAAGAGATGGAAGTCGAGCAGTACCACCTTGCCCTTGAGGTCGGAGAGACGGCGTACCTGTCCCTTGTTGTCCTGAAGTGCAAGTTCGATGCATCCGTTTACGCTCACCTTGCTGGCCTCAATCTGCTGCTGTGCCATCTGGTTCTCGATGATGCGGATGTCTTTCATTCCCTCGATGGCGATATTGTGGAGGTTCTTGCCACGCTCAGCGCCAGGATAGTAGGTATCCCAACTGGTTGCTACGGCAGCAAATACCTTCACGTCGTCTTTGTTGTTGCGAGGGTTGAAGATAAGTGTATTCACATTGCCCAACTGTACCGTTTGGAAGAGCGCATAGTAAGCGTATGCCTTCATTGGCTCCTTGAAGATGTAGTTGGTCTTGATGTCCTGTTTGTAAGCCTGGAGCATGCGGCCTACGATGGATTCGATAGAATCGTTGCCGATGTTAGGATCTTTTACGAGACCGTTGATATTGCTCTGGAGAGTCATCTGCTTAAGAGACAACTCCTTGATCTTGTTGCAGTTTTCAGAACCTTCCACTTCGTATTTGAAACTCATCTGCGGATAAGCCGCCTTTACCTTGATGGTTTCTGTTGAATCGATGGAAAGATTGATGGTTTGGTTGGCGATGCGTAAGCGGTAGAACTCTGGGGTAACAGAGTCCATGGCAGCCTCGTCGAAGGCAAAGGCACCATCCTCGCCCAGTTTCACAGAGTCGATTTTCACAGGACCGTTCAGACTGATGTTCTCCAGATAGAGCATAGAGTCCTGAGCCTCTGTGATATTGCCGTTGATGTGGAATTTCTTGTTGCTACAAGAAGTTAAAGCCAGTGCAGCTACCATAATCGCTGCCACTGAAAAGAGTCTAGTTATCTTCATGAATTTTATTATTTTGCAAAATTATCGAGTGCAAAGATAGTAATAAAATTGCGAATAATGCACCTTCTATAGATAAATTATTTAAAAAAGTGGAAAATAATTGCTGATTTATTTGTTTATTAATAATTAAAGAGGTATCTTTGCAGCGTTTTAGATATTTTAGATGTTAGACAAAACAATAAGTTTTTAAATTTAGATGAACGTAATTACAAAAAGTGTTCAGTTGCCTGATGGAAGAACCATCAC
>CAVBFV010000135.1:0-8215 GCA_963594575.1 Lachnospiraceae bacterium
ACAAAGCTCAGAAGCGTGAGGTTCGTGCTGCATTGAGCAATACTTTCGGATTCGGCGGTCACAACTGCTGTGTAGTATTCAAGAAGTATGCTGAATAATTTTATAGATAGGATAAAGCTCTCTTTCCGCAAGGATAAAGAGCTTTATTTGTCTTTATATGAAATCCTCGGTTTTTATCCTCACGACATCAGCTACTACAAGATGGCGCTGTTGCACAAGAGCATCATGCACCGCAATTCTAAGGGAAAACCAGTGAACAACGAGCGGTTGGAGTTCTTGGGTGATGCGGTTTTGGATGCTGTAGTAGGAGATATCGTGTACCAGCATTTCCCTGGCAAGCGTGAGGGATTCCTTACCAATACCCGAAGCAAGCTAGTGCAGCGTGATACGCTGAATAAACTGGCACAGGAAATGGGCATCAACCAGCTGATTCTTTCTAATGGCCACAGTTCTTCTCATAACAGTTATATGGGAGGAAATGCGTTCGAAGCTTTGGTAGGTGCCATTTATCTGGACCGTGGTTACGATGCCTGCATGTATTTTATGCAGAAACGTATTCTGGCACAAATGATAAACATCGATAAGGTGGCTTATAAGGAGGTTAACTTCAAGAGCAAACTCATCGAATGGAGCCAGAAAAACCGCGTGAAGCTGGATTTCGTTATGCTAGACCAGCAAAAAGACAAGAATGGTAGCCCGATTTTCACCTATCAGGTTGTACTCGAAGGTGTTGAAGGTGGAGTAGGAAAGGGCTATTCCAAAAAGGAAAGCCAGCAGGTGGCTTCTAAGACTAGCTTGGAAAAACTGCGCAAAGAACCACAGTATATTGATGCTGTGTTCACAGCTAAGGCTAACCGCACCAAGATGGAAGAGGAACCTGTTGAAAACGTGCCTAACACAGAAGTGAAAGACGATTTCATCATCTCGCAGGATGCTGATGCACAAAACGCACCGGTAGAGGAGAAGCACATCAATGTTTTCAAAGAGGAGGTTTTCACAGAGAAAACTGCCGAAACTGCCCAGGAAACTGAAGTGCAGGTCGAGGTGAAGGATGAAAAGAAGGAGAGTGATGAGTTCGATTTGAGCGACATCACGGCTCAGCCTAAGGAATTATCAAGAGAAGAGATTATTGCCGCTGCCGAAGCGGCTGCTTTCGGTAACGATGAGTAAACTGTATCTCTTTCCGGATAGGAAATACGATTTTACAGAAGACTCCCATAAGATGGTAAATATCGCCACTTATGGGAGTCTTTTGTGTTGTATATTTCCTTTTTGTATACTTTATCTTACCCTTTTGTATTAAAAAATAGTAAAAACTTTCTCTATATCAAAAGTTTGATTTACTTTTGCATCTACTTAAATGATATATATCTAGATATGAGTTTAACAACGATAGTAAGTAACGTCTTCAAACCTCGGCAGAAGGAGTTGGAGAAGTATGTCTATGATGCAGAACATTTGCAGCATAAAGTGCTTATGCACCTTATAAATAAAGGAAAAAATACTGAATATGGTGTCAAGCATTTATTAAATACCACCAACAGTTATGATAAATTTGCACAGAATATTCCTGTCAATACCTACGAGGAGTTGAAGGGGGATATCGACCGTATGCGTCATGGCGAAAAGGATATTCTATGGCCGGGACTGGTAAAATGGTACGCCAAGTCATCTGGCACCACCAACGATAAGAGTAAGTTTATCCCGGTTTCTCATGATGGCTTGCATGGCATTCATTATGCCGGAGGCTTTGATGCCGTAGCCTATTATCTGCGCAATAATCCGAAGAGCAGACTCTTTGATGGCAAGAGCCTTATCTTAGGTGGAAGCCATTCGCCTAACTATAATGTGTCGGATAGTCTGGTGGGTGACCTGAGCGCTATCCTCATCGAAAATATCAATCCGCTTGCCAATCTGGTGCGTGTTCCTAAGAAGTCAACCGCTCTCCTGAGCGATTTCGAAGTGAAACGCGACCTTATTGCCCGCGAAACGATGAATAAGAACGTAACCAATATCTCGGGTGTTCCTAGCTGGATGCTCAGCGTGTTGGTGCGTGTCATGGAACTTTCCGGCAAGAAGCATCTGGAAGAGGTATGGCCTAATCTGGAGGTATTCTTCCATGGCGGTATTGCCTTTACTCCTTACCGCAAGCAGTATGAACAGCTCATCACTTCGCCGAACATGCATTATATGGAGACTTATAATGCCAGCGAGGGATTCTTCGGACTGCAGGATGATCCGGCAGACCCAGCCATGTCGCTTATGATAGATTATGATGTATTCTACGAGTTTATCCCTATGGACGAATTCGGCAGCGAGAATCCTACCGTTGTGCCTCTCTGGGGTGTTGAGGTAGGCAAGAACTACGCTATGATCATCACCACTTCCTGTGGTTTGTGGCGCTATCTCATCGGCGATACGGTTCAGTTTACCAGCAAGAATCCTTATAAGTTTGTCATTACCGGCCGTACCAAGTACTTTATTAATGCATTTGGCGAGGAACTGATCATGGATAATGCCGAGAAGGGATTGGCTTATGCCTGCGAGAAGACGGGTGCTCAGGTTTCTGATTATACCGCTGCACCGGTTTATATGGACAGTAATGCCAAGTGCCGTCACCAGTGGCTCATAGAGTTCTCTCAGGCGCCAGCCAACCTCGATGAATTTGCCAGTCTGTTAGACCAGAAGCTGCAGGAAATCAACAGCGATTACGAGGCCAAGCGCTTCCACGACGTTACCCTTCAGCATCTGGAGATTGTGAAGGCCAAGCCGGGACTCTTCAATGAATGGCTGAAGAGCAAGGGCAAGTTGGGCGGACAGCATAAGATTCCACGCTTGAGCAACAGCCGCAAGAACATTGATGAGATGCTCATGATGAACAAATAAAACAAGCTGCATGCTTCTTCCGCCTGAAGTTGAAGTGATGCTGCGATATTAAGAAGATATAAAGAATGATTCAATTGAACGACATAAAGAGCAAGTTGAAGGCAAATTCACTGTTTCTGCCTTTCTACGTCTTAGCTTTCCTCATGTTGGCATCCTGTGCCAAGATGGGACAGCCGGATGGTGGTTGGTTCGACGAAACTCCTCCTAAGGTGATTGGAGCTTCGCCAGCCGATAAGGGCGTAAATGTGAAGCAGAAGAAGGTGAATATCTATTTCGACGAATATATCAAGGTAGATAATCCTACCGAGAAAGTGGTTGTTTCGCCTCCGCAGCTCGAAGTGCCTGAAATCAAGGCTTCGGGCAAGCATATTCAGATTTCTCTGGTAGATTCGCTCAAGCCGAATACTACCTATACCATCGACTTTTCCGATGCCATCAGCGATAATAACGAGGGTAATCCGATGGGAAACTATACCTACAGTTTCTCTACCGGCGAAGTCATCGATACGATGGAGGTGTCGGGATATGTGCTAGAATCGGAGAATCTGGAGCCTATCAAGGGTATTCTGGTAGGTCTTTACGCTGATCATGCCGATTCTGCCTTCAAGACCAAGCCTATGCTGCGTGTAAGCCGTACCGACAGCCGTGGTCGCTTCGTCATAAAAGGTGTGGCTCCGGGCTCTTACCGCATCTATGCCCTGCAGGATATGGATGGCAACTATATGTTCAGCCAGAAAAGCGAAAAACTCGCTTTTTCTCATGATATTATCGTGCCGTCAAGCAAGCCGGATGTACGACAGGATACTACATGGATTGATTCCTTGCATATCAAGTCGATAGATCAGGTTAATTATACTCATTTCCTACCGGATAATGTAGTGCTCCGTGCCTTTACCGAACTGGTTTCCGACCGCTTCTTCCTCAAGGCAGAGCGTCAGAAGTCCAACTGTTTCTCGCTCTATTACAGTTATGGTGATTCTATCCTGCCACAGATCAAGGGCTTGAATTTTAATGAGAAAGATGCCTTTATTCTGGAAAAATCGGAGAAGAACGATACGCTTACCTATTGGCTCAAGGATACGGCGCTGGTCAACCAGGATACGCTGAATATAGAGCTTACTTACCGTATGACAGACAGTACGGGCGTGCTCCGCAACCAGACTGATACGCTCGAAATTCTTTCGAAGGAACCTTACGAAAAGCGTATGAAGGCGCAGGCTAAGGAACTGGAGAAATGGACCAAGAAGCAGGAAAAACTGAAGAAGAAGGGTGAACCTTATGATAGCGTGATGGCTGTAAAACCTCTTGATTTTCAGATGAATGTTTCTTCTCAGCTCGATCCTGATAAGAATGTCATCTTCACCTTCAATACGCCGCTTGCCAAGGCCGATACGGCAGGCATTCATCTCTATGCCAAGCATGATACGCTATGGTATAGGGCGCCGATGGAGTTTAAGCCGCTGGGCAACCGCAAGTATATTCTGAGAGGCGAGTGGCGTCCGGACATAGAATATAGTCTGGAGGTTGATTCTGCCGCGTTCCAGGACATCTACGGACTTGTATCTAAACCTGTGAAACAGGGTTTCAAGGTCAATTCCCTGGATACTTACGGCACGCTGCTCATTAATGTAACGCACGATTTCGACAATCATCCGCTCCTCGTTCAGCTACTCAATGCGCAGGATCAGGTGGTGAAAGAAGTGAAGGCAGTGAACGGAGTAGCCGAATTCTATTATCTCAAGCCGGAGAAGTATTACATGCGTCTGATAGTAGACCGCAACGGTAACGGCAAGTGGGATACAGGCTGCTATGATAAGGATGAACAGGCAGAAGAGGTGTATTACTATCCAGACGTGATAGAATGCAAGGCTAAATGGGATTTAACCGAGAGTTGGGATCCTACGGCCCGTGAACTTTCCCGTCAGAAGCCTGGTGCCATTACCAAGCAGAAGCCTGATAAAGAAAAGAAAGTTAAGAACCAGAATGCGCAACGTGCCAAGAAACTTGGCATCGAGTACATTCCTAAATTATAAAGAGTTATGAAAACAATCAAATCATTCGGGATTGCATTATTGCTATTTCTGGTCAGCACTACGGTGTCTGCCCAGTGTACCTTCCGTAATACAGCCTTCAAGTCGGGTGAGTTCCTTACTTACAATCTGTATTACAATTGGAAGTTTGTTTGGGTAAAAGCTGGTAATGCCAGTATGTCTATCGTCCAAACCACCCGTCATGGTAAGCCTGCTTATCGCGGTTCTCTTGTTACAAGAGGCAATAAGCGTGTAGATGATATCTTTGTGCTTCGCGACACTCTGCTCTGCTACAGCGGCACCGATCTGGTGCCTATGTATTTCCGTAAGGGAGCTCACGAGGGCAAGCGCTATACGGTAGATGAGGTATTCTACAGCTATTCTGGCGGTAGGTGTCATCTCAAACAGCACCGTCAGCAGCATGATGGTAAGCATGTATGGAAGAATGCCACCTACGATGATTGTGTTTTTGACATGATGAACATCTTCCTGCGTGCCCGCAGTTTCAATCCTGCCAATTGGAAGAAGGGTTATACCGTAAAATTCCCTATTGCTGATGGAAAGAACCGCACTCCAGCCCAGATAAAGTTTGATGGTAAGGTTACCATCAAGGCAGATAATGGTGTGAAGTACCGTTGCCTGCGCCTTGCCTATATGGAGTATGAGAATCGCAAGTATAAGAGAATCGTAGATTTCTATGTAACCGATGATGAGAATCATATTCCTATCCGTTTGGATATGTTCCTCAAGTTTGGTGCTGCCAAGGCATTCCTCGTAGGAATGAAGGGTGTGAGAAATCCGGTTTCTTCAATCGTGAAATAAGATAAAACAAAGCTCTCGGTGCATAATGCATCGGGAGCTTTGTTATTAATATGGCTGTGCAAGCTGATTATTTCGGCAGCGATATGGTAAACTCCGACCATTTGCCTTTTTCGCTCTTTACGCTTACTTTGCCGCCATGGGCATTGATTACCTGCAGCACGTAGTTCAGCCCGATACCGAAGCCGCCACGGGTCTTCCGGGCGTCTCTTTCGTGCTCAGCAGCACGCTCAAAGCGGTTGAAGATAGTTTTCATCTCACTTCTGGCTATGCCGATACCCTCATCGTATATCTTGATATATACATTTCTGTCATTCTCGGAGGTGGAAATCTGAATGTTGATTTCGTCCTTCGAGTATTTGGTGGCGTTATCTACTATATTGCTGATAGCCTCCTTCAGATATTCCTCATCTGCCAGTGCCGAAGTGGCTCCGAATAGGGTGGTGATATGAATCGGTTTCGCCGATTTCGCCTTGTATTTATCCACCACATCCTCTATCATCGCCTCCAGATCTATTTCAGCCTTCTGGATGCTCAGTTTACCATGTTCCAGTTTTGAGATGGTAAGCAGGCGGTTGATGAGAGCAAGCAGATGCTGTGCCTCGTCTTCTACGATACAGAAATATTTCTCCTTCATTTCCGGCTTCTTCTCCAGTACGCCGCTGTGCAGATATTTGGTTCCCATGATGATAGAGGTAAGGGGCGACTTCATATCGTGAACCATTGCATAGGAGAAGTCCTCGCGCAGCAGGCGCACCCTTTCCTGCTCATCGATGTAGTTAATCTGGTCGATAAGGCTCAGGATGATGACCACCGTGGTGAGGAGAGAGGTGAGCAGGGTGATGCGACTCTGGTAGAGTGCCGAGAAAAAGGCATGCGCCCTCACATCGGCTGCCAGACTCCATGGATTATCGTAGCCCATCTGGTGAACGCTCATCTGGAATGAGTTATATATCCAGAAAAGTTGCATGCATAGTACGGCTACCAGTGCCATCGTACCGAGCATTTTGGTTCTGTTTGCCTTCATAATCAGGTAGTTTTAGTATTCTTTTATTTCCTCATCCTCTTGTATCAGCAATGGTTCTATATTCTTCTTGAGAAGATAGAATCCATAGCCCATCATGCCCAGTCCCAGGATGCATACTAGGATGGTAACCCAGTTGCTGCCCAGGTTGAACGGAACCATATTGGATATGAGATAAACCGCAAATATAACGATGGAACTTCGGGTTTTGCAGTAAAGCCAGAAACCGTATAATGTGCATGGGAGGGCTGCCAGGACGTAAAATATCCAGAGTGCCATTCCCTCGCTCGAACCTGCTGTCAGCGTAGTTGGCATAATCATGAGCAAGTATACAAGCAGAACGACCCATTTCTTCTTTCCGCTTTTCAGAAGTTCTTCCAGAATGGCACCATAGAAAACGTAGGTTGAGATAAATGTGCCTACCAGCATCAGTGGGAGAATCTGGAAAAAGCCGAACTGGCTCATTTCTTTAGGTATAAAATGAATGCCTAAGTAGCTCATCAGGGCATAATAGGCGATGATAAAGCCCAGCATCGGCATAGAGCCGTAGAGCATGAGTTGCCATTTGCTCTCTGGCTTTACCTTGCCAAGCGTAAAACTCGAAAACTTGCCTTTATGAAAGGTAAACCAGATGATGAGTGTAGCTATCAGGGTGAAAGCTATGATGAAAGGAAACGTTTCTGTTGTAGTCATATCTCCCTTGCTGTTGCCTGGCATGTGATCACTACCTATATAGGCATAATACAGGCCAAAGCAGAAACCGCTTATCAGGATAGTGATGAAAAATTCAGCTATCAGGAGAAAGAAGTATAGTATCGCTTTTAACATATATGTTTGTCTTTAATAATCTGTTTTCTTTTCTATCATTCCGTATAGAGATGATTCGTTTTACTGATTTTCCGAGGGTTGAGATGCGCCTATTCTGCGATGAGCTTGAATCCCACACCTCTGATGGTTTTCAGTTCTACGCCCGGTTCGTCTTCCAGCGCTGTGCGGATTTTCTTGATGAATACATCCAAACTTCTGGAAGCAAAATAGTCTTTGTCTTCCACTCCCCAGAACCGGCTCAATACGGCTTCGCGGCGCACCACCTCGTTTTTGTTTACTGCCAGCAGTTCCAGAATCTTTGCCTCTCGTGCGGTGAGCATTTTCTGTTTACCATCCTGCGTATCTTTCAGAGTAGCATGGTCGGCATCTAGAATGTATTTACCCAGTTTTATCTGGTTGCTGGCGTTTTCGCTGCGGGCTCCGGCTTTCAGTTGGAGCAGGCTATGTATATGAGCATCAAGCTCTTCCGGAATAAACGGCTTCTTCACATAGTTGTTGGCCCCGGCGGCATAACCTGCCTTCAGGTCTTTCGGCGAGGTGAGTCCGGTGGTAAACAGAATTATGGTTTTTCCGTCAACCTCGCGTATTTTCTTCACCATTTCTATTCCGTCCATGATGGGCATGTCGA
>CAVBFV010000136.1:0-8179 GCA_963594575.1 Lachnospiraceae bacterium
GTTATACTTAAAGAGGGATTTCTGCATCAGCATTCATCCCTCCCTTTCTGTTTTGACTGCAAAAGTACGAATAAATCTTGAAAGCACAAAGTTTTTCAGCCCTTATCCTTCAATCATGGTGATATTTTTGTATTTTGAATTTTAAAAGATAAACGTATGTTTGAAAGAATCGTTATCAAATGAACTCTGAAATGGTGATTATCTTCTCATAGAGCGTAAAAGTTCGTAGCATCCTCCTCAAATAAGTTTGGAGAATGCTACGAGTAAAATATAAATTAGAATCTGCAACCTAATGTTGCTGATAATGTATTGAACTTCAAGTCGATGTCGTCATGGAACTTAGAGAAATCCTTGCCGTATGAGACACCTATAAATGCCTTCTTGTAAACAAAGTTTGCACCTACGTGCCAACCCGCTTGGAATCTGTTAGCTGGATGTCCATCGCAATCTTTCTTGTCGAAGATGTTGTCTATTTTCTCTTCGTCTTTTTTTGTTTCGCCATAGTTTTTGTAGGTCTCTTCACTCTTTGCTGTACCAATGATGTTATATTTGAAATCAATACCTGCAAAAGGCTCTATTGCAAAGTCTGAGTTTGGAATAGCAACGTGGTAGAGCAGGCTTACTGGAATTTTGGCGGTAAGCATACTTCCTGTAATTTTATCGTGGTAATCATTTAGGTCTATCTCGTCAGAATAGAATGCGTACTGGAGAGCTGCACCAATCTCCAGATAGAGAGGTGCGGATGGAGTCAAGTTGATGGCGCGGTTGTAACCAATAGAGACGGCGTTAAGTTTCTCGCTCAATCCACTATCGTCTATCATTTCCTGTATCATATCTCCATAATCCCCTTTTTCATCATTGAGTGATGAAAGACTGTAGCTGGTGCCAATACTGTTGTACTGCACATACAAGCTGTTCCAACCCTTGGAGATTTCGTTACTGCTGTTAGAAAAGTTCTTGCTCTGTGAAAACTGTGCAAACGATGTGGTACTAATCATCATCGCTGCAGCTAATGCTAAAAATTTAATTTTCATGATGTTTGTTATTTAAAAATGAAACAATTACTTTAGTTCTTTATCATAAATGGAATCCTCCAAACATTGGCAGTTTGAGTGCTGCTGCCACGTTGTGATACAAAATAGATGTATTTGCCGTCTTTACTCCATACAGGACTCAAATCATCTGCTGCATGGTAGGTAATCTGGGTTAGGTTACTTCCGTCTATATGGCAAACGAAGATGTCTGTATTAGGGTATACCTTATTTTGGCTATTCTGTCCGTCTACATCAATAACTTTCATACTGCTGCCTACCATCAATATCCATTTTCCGTCAGGCGAAATAGTAGGAGAGGTGAAGCTGCGGTTCCCTTCTGATACGATGCATTCTTCTACTCCTGTTTCGGTATTTATTCTCCATATCTCATTGTTTCCAATGCCTGAAGATCTTACACAGAGAATGTCTGTGGTGTTAGGAACTGGTATGGCATTGAATCCAGATGTAAAGTTGGAGAAAGAGTTGTCGTTGAATTGATAATTCCAAATGCCAAAGCTGCCAGAGTTTTCTTTACGGCAAAATAAAATTTGACTCATGTCGGCATTGTAAGATGGAGAAAAGTCGAACTCATTTGCAGTTACCTGTCGGCAACCATATCCTTTGTTTGCGTCTGTGATGAAAATACGATTGGAGGTACCGTTCTTCTCGGTGAAACAGATTTTTTGTCCGTCAGGCGAATAAGAAAAATCTATTACTTGCTGGCGATTGGTGCGCTGCTGCGTAGTTCCAGCACCTGTCAGATTTTTCAGATAGATGTTTGAATTGTTGGTCTTATAGGACAAGAAAGCTAATTTTTCTTCAGTAGGTGACATGGCGATAACTCTGCCAGACCACCATGTTATTTTCTTACCTCTTCTTTTAACTTCCGGCATGCACAGGCAATCGTTGTCAGAAGTGATTTTCTTGAAATCAAGTCCGCTTTCTTCACCGACGGCAACAACAGAGTAGTCTACAGATTGAGCCATAGCAGGCAATGAGAGACCTAATAGTAATAGCAAAGCATTTAATTTTCTAGTGCTCATATACATTATTATATATATACAAGCCGACTCTCCAAAGCTTGTGATATAACAATTAAAAGTAGGACATAAAAAAAGCGCGGGAGTCTGTACTCGTCACTCATCCCGCTCTTCGAGGCCTTCGCACTGCCCATCAAGTCTGAACGAGCAACGCAGAAGCCCACGCCGATAGTATATAACAATCCCTGCATCCTATCAAAAAAATAGGATGTTAAGGTGTACAATCTACCCACTTGGACATCTACTGTTGCTTTCGTTTTTGACTTGACTTTGAAAGTTGCGAAGTTTCGAAGAGCCAAAACTAAGCGTAAGTAAACGCCTTTCCCTTATGTCTTGATCCTTTAGTCCCCAAACCAATCGTCATTGTTACGACAGATAATCTTATCCTTTACAATCAGCGCGGACTTCAGCTCTCTTTTACAAGAGTATTTAAGAATCGCTGCAAAGGTAGATAAAAAAAGTGTAATCGCCAAACGTTTTAGTTAAAATCTTCGAAAAACATTAAAAATATTTAGTTTCCCCGTTTGTGTATCCCAATAAAAATGTATGGATAGTCAGAAAAGTCCCTCATAAAAATATGTAGGAATTTGCAATCTCGTTATTTTTTTCGGGCTATTCCTTTGCTTGTATCATTATTTTTTGTAACTTTGCCGAACGAATTTAAAAAGGCAGCAATATGAAATATCCTATAGGAATACAAGACTTCGAAAAAATCATAGAGGGTGGATATGTTTATCTTGATAAAACAGATCTCGTTTATGATTTGGTACATGATGGCAATATTTACTTTCTGTGTCGTCCAAGACGATTCGGAAAGTCCTTGCTCGTATCTACCTTGAAATGCTATTTCGAGGGGAAAAAGGAGTTGTTCAAGGGGCTTGCCATCGACAAACTGGAGAAGGAGTGGAAGCAATATCCTGTGTTTCATATAGATTTCAATGGCATTAATTTTACTGATGCAGGAATGTTGGATAAAACCCTGTTAGGTTTTGTCGAACGACAGGAAAAAATATATGGGAGGGATGAGTTTGCAGAAGGATTGGGAAGCCGATTTGTATCTGTCCTCAAAGCTGCCCATGAGAAAACAGGTCTTCGTGCTGTTGTCTTGATTGATGAATACGACAAGCCTTTGCTAGATGTCTTGGACCAAGATTTGAATATTACAATCAATGGTCAGAAGAGAAAGTTGGAGGAATGGAATAGAGAAGTTTTGAAAGGTTTTTATTCAGTTTTCAAGGCAGCCGATGCCGATTTGCAGTTTGTTTTGTTGACTGGCGTTACCAAGTTCTCTCAGGTGAGTGTGTTCAGTGGTTTTAACCAACCTGATGACATCAGTATGGATGAGCATTACGAGGCACTTTGCGGTATTACGGAAGAGGAGCTGTATTCCACATTCGAGGAACAGATTAAAGTGATGGCTGTGAGATATAAGACTACAGAGGAGGGGATGAAATACAAGCTGAAAAGGAAGTTCGACGGTTATCATTTTAGCTCTGACATGCTCGATATCTATAATCCGTTTAGTATCTTGAATTCTTTGAGCAAGAAGAGACTAAGTGACTTTTGGTTTCGTACTGGTACACCAACTTATTTGGTTCGCTTGCTTTCCCATTTTAAGGAGAATTTGAATGAGTTGACTGGCAAGTATTATCCAACAAGTAGTTTCGTGGATTATCGAGCAGATGTAGAAGCGCCATTGCCTATGATTTATCAGAGTGGCTATCTTACGATAAAGGATTGGAACATGAATACGGATTCCTATCTTTTGGATTTTCCGAATGATGAGGTAAAAAATGGTTTCCTTACTTTGGTGGCTACTAGCTATTTACAGCCAAAAGAGTCGACTGATGCTTTTGTTTTACAAGTGGTGAGTGCTATGGACGTGGGCGATTGCCATCAGTTGGAGAATCTGATGACTTCCTTCTTTGCCAGCATTCCTTATTGTCAGCGTCGTAAGGACGATGAGCGAGAGAAGGAGCGTTACTTCCAATACACCTTCTATCTCGTATTGAGAATAATCAGCTGTTTCACGGTCTTCATCGAAAAGCAGCAAAGCGAAGGTAGGGTAGATTGTGTGGTAGAGACCCAGAACTATATCTACATCTTCGAGTTCAAGCGTGATGGTTCGGCAGAGGAAGCCCTGAAGCAGATAGAAGATATGGGCTACGCCAGGGAATATGCGGCAGATGGCAGAAAGATTTATCAGATAGGCTGCAACTTCTCTTCGAAGACGGGAACCATTGATGGGTGGAAGGTGAAGTAGGTGATGATATAAAAATATTAAATTATAGTGTATCTGTCAAGTCGCTCTATCAAGCCAAAAGTGACAGTATTGTTTTTGCAACAATCACAGTAGATTATTTAGACCCACAAAATGAAACAGAATGATATAATTTCAATTATTCAAGATAATAATATTTCCGAATATTATTCCTTGATGGATTTAGGTATTGAAGGCTATGCTTTTCCATATCAAGAAGCACTTAAAATAGTGCAGATATGTAAACTTTTAGCGATTCCAATCTTGGGTGGTGATGTATATAGTATGAATAATTCTACTATAGAGAACTCTGGTGATAATTGGTATTATAATAGAACTCCAGATGAGTCATATTACGATTACGTGCAAAATAGTTGTAATAAATCTGAATCTTACATAAGGACTTATAAAAATCATTTTTGTGATAGGCCTTTATTTTCTTTTGTCCTAAAGAATGAAAACTAAAGCAGGAACAGAAAATATGAAAAAAATATGTTTTATTTCAATAGTAGCTTTTATTATGCTGCTTTGCATGGCCTCTTCGCCTCAACAGAGTCTGCAATCCCGATTATTTGGTTTTTGGGCGCCAAGTGGTGATGAGGTTACTGTGTTAAAAATCGATAAGGATAGTTTGTATTATGTAGATGAAGATCCTATTGTGGCGATATCTTATAAGTTTGCAGGTGATAGTATGTCCCTAGACTATTGGGGGAACACTATCGTACAACACATCTCATTTCGCAAGGATACGCTCGTTATGAAAAATCAGTGGGGCGACGTTAGTTGTTTTGTACCTGTTAAATAATTTATAACAGATTCGTGTTAGGAAGTTTTTTCGCTTTCGTAGGATTATTCTAGTCAACTATGTCAACTCTCTTTCTTTGCAAAGTTTGCAGCAAACCTTGCAAACTTTGCAGAGATTAAGAGTTGGTAAGGAGAGGGTACAGAGTTGGTACGGAGCGGGTCTAGCTATGATGTTTTGTGGGGAGGTTTACAAAAACTAAAGTAGCGTTGTACAACTGTAACCTTATAGTAGTACAACTATAGGTCTTATCTTTTCAAATCCCTATCCACCATGGCACAGACACAGGAGTCTGACCATACGTTTTCTGCCGTTTCAATCATGTCGATAATGGTATAGATTGGCAGGATGATGCCCATGATGCCGATAGGAGCATTGATACCGGACATCAGAGATAGGGTAAGGAAATAACATCCCATCGGTACTCCTGCATTACCCTCTGCTGAGATAACTGAAATGAAGAGCCAGAGAATCATCGTAGTCCAAGGTAAAGGCATTCCTCCATTCTGCATCAGGAATAAGGAGGTTACGAGGATAAACGCAGCGCAACCATTCATGTTGATGGTAGTACAGATAGGTAATACAAAGCGGGAAACCTGATTGGAAACTCCCAGTCTATCTTCTGCTGTCTGCATCGTCACCGGCAACGTAGCAGCAGAACTCTTTGTAAACAGAGCCATTAATACTGCCGGCATCATCTTGCCCAGTGTACGCACAGGATTCAAGCCTCTTGCCAAGAGGAAGAGCGGAAGGATGATGAAGAATTGAATGACATTACCTCCCAGGATAACAGCTACGTACTTTCCTAGAGAAGCCATCACGATACCCGCAGAGAACTGGGCTGAGAGTTGTGCTGCAAAGGCAACGATACCCAGAGGCAGAGCCCAGATTAATCCATGAATCAGCATGAAGAGCAGATCCTGTAATCCAAACAATCCCTTCATCACGACTTCTTTCTTATCGCTTGATGGCATTTTGGTTAAAGCAATACCTGCTGCTGCCGCCAAAATCAATATAGAGAGTACATTTCCTTCGGCAAACGGCTTGATGATGTTGTTGGGTATTACCCCAAGAATATGGTCATAATAGCTGGTTTCTCCCAGTTTTTGGGGAACATCTGCCATACCGCTCTGTACCAAGGCTGTAGGTAAATTGCCTGGAGAAACGATGTTGTAGAGCACCAGTCCCACTGCTGCAGCTGCTATCGTCGTGAGCAGGGTGTAGGTGATGGCGTGGCGGAATATCTTACCGGTATCTGCCTGGTTGCCCAAGGATGCCAGGGTTGTGATAACTGCCAAGGCTATGGTTGGTACTGCCAGAAGCTGGAATAAGCGGGTATAGACCGTGGCTATGAAGTTCATCAGACCATCCAGCCAGCTGATGCCGAATATCCCCAAGACGGCGCCTACTATCAAAGCGCCAATCCATAGTGCCAGCTGCCGGGTTTGCTTATTCTTCACTCCTTTTTGCTTACTGCAGCCAGCATTGCTATCCGACTGTCTATTTCTAATATTATTCATTGTTTCTACCATGATTTTAAACTATTATTTTCAAAAGGCAAAGGTATTATTTTTTTTCCTTGTCAACAATCCCACAAATATGGTATTTTGCAATCTCGTTATTTTTTTCGGGATATTCTTTTGCTTGTATCATTATTTTTTGTAACTTTGCCGAAAGAAATTAAAAAGGCAGCAATATGAAATATCCTATCGGAATACAGAGTTTCGAACAAATCATAGAAGATGGTTATGTTTATCTCGATAAGACGGCATTGGTCTATGACTTAGTGACTAATGGTAAAATATACTTTCTGAGTCGTCCACGACGATTTGGAAAGTCGTTGCTCGTATCTACCTTGAAATGCTATTTCGAGGGTAAGAAGGAACTGTTCAAGGGGCTTGCCATCGACAAGCTGGAGAAGGAATGGAAGCAATATCCTGTGTTCCATCTCTCTTTTGGTGGTCAAAACTTTGTAGAGCCTTATGCGTTAGACAAAGTGTTGGAGGAGTTTGTTGCCATGGCAGAACGTATCTATGGGCGTGAGGAGTTGGCCGAGACTTTAGGTAGTCGCTTTAAGGCTGTGTTAGGAAATGCTCATAAGAAAACAGGAATGAGAGCTATCGTACTCATTGATGAGTATGACAAGCCTTTGCTTGATGTGATGGATATGGATATTTCTGTGCAGAATGAATATGGAAAAATGACTTTGGAGGATTATAATCGCAATCTGCTCAAAGGCGTATATTCTGTATTCAAGGAAGCTGATGATGACCTGCAGTTTGTCTTGCTCACAGGTGTTACCAAGTTCTCGCAAGTGAGCGTGTTCAGTGGTTTCAATCAGCCTAACGACATCAGTATGGACGAGCATTACGAGGCACTTTGTGGTATTACGGAAGAGGAATTGTATTCTACCTTTGATGAACAAATCAAGGCGATGGCTGTGAGATATAAAACCACAGAGGAAGGAATGAAATACAAGCTGAAGAGGAAGTTTGACGGTTATCACTTCAGTCCCAATATGCTTGATATCTATAATCCTTTCAGCATCTTGAATGCTTTGAGCAAGAAGATTCTGGCAGATTATTGGTTCCGCACCGGTTCGCCAACCTATCTTGTTCGCTTGTTGTCTCATTTTGATGAGAACATCAATGAGATGGTGAACAGATTTTATCCTACGAGTAGTTTTATCGACTACAAGGCAGATGTGGAAGCACCGTTGCCTATGATTTATCAGAGCGGTTATCTTACCATCAAAGATTGGAATATGGATACCGATTCCTATCTCCTGGATTTCCCGAATGATGAAGTGAGGAGCGGTTTCCTGACGCTGATCAAAGCAGCAAAGCGAAGGTAGGGTAGATTGCGTGGTTGAGACCCAGAACTATATCTACATCTTCGAATTCAAGCGTGATGGTTCGGCTGAAGAAGCCCTGAAGCAGATAGAGAATATGGGCTATGTCAGGGAATATGCAGCAGATGGCAGAAAGATTTATCAGATAGGCTGCAACTTCTCATCGAAGACGGGAACCATTGATGGGTGGAA
>CAVBFV010000137.1:0-8177 GCA_963594575.1 Lachnospiraceae bacterium
TTTTCAAGAAAAAAAGTAAAGATTTAGAGGGTTTTCGCCGATATTGTGGGTTAATAAGGCTTATAAATAATGTTGTCTGATTCAAAAAACAAATCGCCCTGCAAAGGACAAAAGCGGTTCTGCTTCTGACCCTTGCGTTCTGTTTTATTTCTTCATCATTTCCCTGACGGCTCTTTCGAGCTGAGTATCATGGCCATTGATGAAATCTTCCGGACTGTTGTAAACCTCGATGTCTGGGTTCAGCTGGGTGTTTTCGCCGAACACGCCACGCATGTCGCGGCAGCCTACCTGAGGAATACCGAATACCAGCGTGTTGTCCATCAGCGTTTCCCACCATACGGCTGTCATGGTTCCTGCTACAGGAGCACCGATCAGCTTGCCGATTCCGAGTTCCTTGTAAACCCATGGGAAACCATGACCGTTGCTGTAATCGTTCTCGCAGATCATGACGCAAGATGGCTTCACCCATTTGTTGAACGGATCGCGGCCAACTACCTTGCCGTGAGGCACAAACTCCTGATACTGTTTGCCGTTGAGCAGGGTGCAGAGATCATCGTGCAACCAGCCGCCACCATTATGGCGCTCGTCTACGATTACAGCGTCTCTGTTTCGGTTCTTGTCGCTCAGCAGTTCGCTGTAAACGGTGCGGAAACTCTCCGAATTCATCGCCTTAACGTGAACATAAGCGATGCGTCCGCCCGAAATGCTGTCAACGAAAGCGCGGTTGCGGTCTACCCATCGCTTGTAGAGCAGGTTGTTGAGTTTGCCCTGAGAGATAGCCTTCACTGTAACCTCCATCTTCTTGCCCTTGGCGTTTCTGATGCCGAGGCGTACATTCTTGCCAACCTTTCCGTCGAGCAATGGGAAGTAGTCCATTCCGGCTTTAATCTCCTCGCCGTCGATGCTCTCGATGATGCTGCCGGCTGTTACGCCCGTATTCTTCACATCGAAAGGACCACGCTTGATAATCTCCTGAATCTTCAGGCCGTCGCCCTGATACTGAGGGTCGAAGAATACTCCCAGGTTGGCTGTGGTGAGCGCGCTGTTCGAAGCGTAGTAGCGGGCTCCTGTATGCGAAGCGTTCAGCTCGCCCAGCATTTCGCTCAACATCTCCTGGAAGTCGAAATTGTTGTTGATGTAAGGCAGGAATTTCTCGTAGGTCTTGCGGTAACCTTCCCAGTCAACACCATGAATCTTAGGGTCATAGAACTTGTCTTTCACCTGTCGCCATACGTGGTCGAAGAGATACTGGCGCTCCTCGGCTGGCTTATAGTTGAAGTTAGCCTCAAAGCTGATGTTCTTGGTGCTGAATCCGCTCAGATCCACCTTCTTGATGCTGCTTCCGTTGCAGATAAAGAGGTTCTTCACATCCTTGTCAGTCTGCAGGTTGCCCTGGCCTACGCCCTTCATCACGAGCTTGGTAGAGCCGTCCTTCAGGTCGTGCTGCCAGAGGTCGTAATCATCCTCGAAGGCTGCCTGGTAGTAGAGCTTGTCGCCGTCTTTAGAGAGAACAGCATCACCCATGTGCGAAGAGTTTGCGGTGAGGCGTACGATTCTGTCGCGGCAGTTTTCGATGTCCAGCTCCAGTGGCTTCACTTTTTCCACCTCTATCTTTCCGGTCTTCTTCTGCTTTTCGTCAGCCTTCTTTTTGGCCTCTTCCTTCTTCTCGTCTTCCTTCTTTTCCTTTTCGTCCTTGTTGGCGTCAGCCTGTTCTATTTCTTCCTTGCTCATGTTGAAGCGGTTGTAGGCGTCCAGGTCGAAGAACATGATGTAGGCGTCGTCTTCAGCTCCCCAGCTTCCATGACTGCGGTAGCCGGCTCTGTCGCTCTGGAAGAGCATTGCCTTGCCGTCGAGCACCCATTTGCCGTTGCCGTCGCTGTAGCCGGAATTGGTCAGGTTGTGAACCTCTTTGCCGTCAGCCTTTACCAGCGCAATATCCTGGTTGTTCCAGCCGCCGTTGCCGAGATAGGTAGAAAGAAGCCATTTGCTGTCTGGCGACCATTCGAAACCGATGTCTCCGTCGCTGTAAGAGTAGACGTATTTGCCGTCGAGCACGGTACGGATTTCCTTCGATTTCAGATTGACGATGCGGAGTGCAGCACGGTCTTCGAAGAAAGCCACTTCCTTGCCGTCAGGAGAGTATTGAGGATACTGCGATGTAATGCCTGTTTTCACCAGCTGCTCTTCCTCGATGTCGGTAGCGTAGGTGAAGTTCTTCTCTTTCTCGTTCTTGATCTTAGACTGGTAAATCTGCCATACGCCGTTGCGCTCGGCTGCATAGACCAGGGCTCTGCCGTCTGGCGAGAAGCTCAGGTCGCGCTCCTGCTGCGGTGTGTCGGTAATGCGCTTGGTAGTGGTGTATTCCACAGAAGTTACGTATACGTCGCCATGCATCACGAAAGCCACTTCCTTGGCGTCTGGCGAAACGGAAATCTCTGTTGCTCCCCAACTTTTAATCTGACGTACGAGGCTTGGAGCATCGTTATCTGTTGTAATTGAGATGTTCACCTTCTGAGGCTCTCCACCTTCTTTCACGGTGTAGATTTCGCCATCATATCCGTAGCAGAGTAGGTCG
Organism: Lachnospiraceae bacterium; assembly: GCA_963594575.1. Lineage (GTDB taxonomy): Bacteria > Bacteroidota > Bacteroidia > Bacteroidales > Bacteroidaceae > Prevotella. Next base: position 2,576 of record CAVBFV010000137.1, read on the forward strand.
GCGCTGGATGCGGTGAGGAATCTTACCGGATTGCCTTTGTGATGGGTAATCTGCTTGTCGCTTGAGCTGTTGAGGCTGCGGCGGTAGATATTGAATGTGCCGTCCTGTTCGCTCAGATAGAAGAATGATTTCTCGTCTGATGTCCATACTGGCGAGCGGTCTTCGCCGGCAAAGGTAGTCTGCTTGGCAAACTTTCCGTTGCTCTTCAGCCAGATGTCGCGAGCGATAGGCGATTTCTGATGTTTGCGCCAAGGGTCTTCATATCCCTTTTTGTCGTGATAGAGAATGTTGCCGTTCTTGGCGATGCTGATGTCCTCCATGGTGAGGGTAGAGAAGAGTTCCGGTCTTCCGCCCTTGGTGCTTACCTTATATATTTGTGGGAATGTGTTGTCGCCGAAGATGATGCTTTGGGCTGTAGGCTGCAAACTGGCAGAGTAGAGCACATGGTCGTTGTCAGCAAAGGCGATAGGCGTTTCGCTGCCGCTGTTGGTAGTGAGTCGGGTAGGAGCACCGCCTTTTGCATCGATAACGAAGATGTCGAGACTTCCTTCGCGGTTCGACTGAAAGGCAATTTTCTTGCTGTCAGGGCTCCATACAGGATGCGAATCGAAGGCTGCATGGGTTGTGAGCTGTCGTGCTTCACCACCGTTGACAGAAACACTGTAGAGGTCGCCTTTATAAGCGAAGGCGATGGTTGTGCCATCGGGTGAGATGGCTGGGTAGCGCATCCAGAGCGGATGTTCTTCTGCGCTGGCTGAGAGTGCTGCCGAGAGCAGAGCTACTGAAAAGATTAACTTTTTCATTTGCGTATGTTTTATGTTTGAATATGCGTTATAAAAATCTCTTCTCTTTCGGGGTCAGAATGCTGTTTCTTGCTCCTAACGGATGCAAAGGTAGTTATTTTTTGCGATATTTAAGCATAAAAAAAGAAAAAAGTGAGAAAAAGTTTGGTGTATTCAAAAAATATATGTACCTTTGCAGCCGCAAATAAGAAAAGTGGCTGATTGCGTTATTGGTTAGCTGTTTTGCAATTTGAAAAGTGTTGGTTCCGTAGCTCAGTTGGATTAGAGCAACAGCCTTCTAAGCTGTGGGTCTTGGGTTCGAACCCCAACGGAATCACAATTACTTAATGCTACAAAGCACAAAATGAGGATTTAGCATTTAGCTAAGTCCTCTTTTTGTATTTGTATGTTTCTTCTTTTTACATACCAAAAAAGGCTCCGAAGCTTACTGACAGTAATAAGCTTCGGAGCCTTTTTATTTTGTATATAGAATCTTTTCTTTACTCATTCATCAAGAAATTCTTGAAGGAAGCGAAGTCTTTCGTCATTTCGATGCTCTGCTTCTTGCCCTTCATAAACTCGGCGAGGCGAGCTGGTATCTCGATGTCTGTGCCAAGGATGCTATCTACCTTCTCCTTGAACTTGGCAGGATGGGCTGTCTCCAAGAACACACCTACCTCGCCTGGCTTCAACTGCTCCTTCAAGGCACGATAACCGCAAGCTCCGTGAGGGTCAAGCACATACTTCGTGTCATTGTAGCATTGCTTCATCGTATCGGCAATCTTCTCATCGCTGTAAGTGGCACCACTGATATAGGCTGCGATGGCATCGTGGTTGCCCTTGTAGAGGTCGTAGATACGAGCGAAGTTGCTTGGGTCACCTACGTCCATGGCATTGGCGATGGTCTGCTTGCTAGGCTGAGGGTTGTACTCGCCAGTCTGTAAATAGTTGTAGAAGATGTCGTTGGCATTGTTGGCTGCTATGAAGCGATGGATAGGCAAGCCCATCTCATGACCAAACAAACCGGCTGTGATATTACCGAAGTTGCCACTAGGCACACAGATGACTAATTTGTCTGCCAAGCCCTTCTCCTTCATGCGAGCGTAGGCATTGAAGTAGTAGAAAGCCTGTGGCAAGAAACGAGCCACGTTGATACTATTGGCAGAGGTCAACTTCATGTGCTTGTTCAACTCCTCGTCCATGAAGGCTGACTTCACCAATGCCTGGCAGTCGTCGAACACGCCATCTACCTCCAAGGCAGTGATGTTCTGACCGAGTGTGGTGAACTGGCTTTCCTGAATCTTGCTCACCTTTCCCTTAGGATAGAGCACATAGACATGGATGCCATCGACACCGAGGAAACCATTGGCTACGGCAGAACCTGTATCACCAGAAGTGGCAACAAGCACATTGACTTCCTCCTTGCCCTCCTGACGTACGAAGTACTGCAAGAGACGAGCCATAAAGCGAGCACCTACATCTTTGAAGGCGAGGGTAGGACCATGGAACAACTCCAGGGAGTAGATGTTTGGCTCTACCTCTACGACAGGGCAATCGAATGCCAAGGTGTCATAGACAATCTTCTTCAAAGACTCTGCATCGACATCATCGCCGAAGAAGGCATCAGCCACCTTGTAGGCAATCTCCTGGAAAGAGAGTTTCTCGATGTTGTCGAAGAAGTCCTGTGGCAACTTCTTGATGATTTCTGGCATATAAAGACCACGATCTTCTGCCAAACCCTTGACTACCGCCTTGTGAAGGTCTGCGATAGGTGCTTTCTTATTTGTTGAATAGTATTTCATATCTTCTGTTTCTTATTTAATGTTCATAAAAGTCTGCATAAACTCTTGTAGCTCAATCAAGCCATAGCCGCCTCTTACGCAACTTACCTCGTCATACTTCTCTACCTCGTCTGGCTCAATGCCTGGGTAGTAGATGATGAATGGCACAGGCTCCTTAACGTGGGTGCGAATCTCCACTGGGGTAGGATGGTCGGGGAGAACGGCGATGCAAACAGGCTCATCCCATTGGCTTACTTCATCATAGATAGGCTTGATGAGACGACTGTCGAGGTTCTCGATGGTCTTGAGCTTCAGTTCAAGGTCGCCATCATGACCAGCCTCATCACTGGCCTCTACGTGAACATATACGAAGTCGTCACCTTCTTTGAGTGCGTTGATGGCAGCTTGTGCTTTGCCCTCGTAGTTGGTGTTGGCAAGACCAGTGGCACCTTCCACGATGATGTTTCTCAATCCGGCATAATGACCGATGCCACGAATCAAATCGACTGCAGAGATGACTGAGCCTCGCTTGATTTGAGGATACATCTGGGAGAGGGTGAGCATGTGAGGTCGATAACCACCGCCCCAAGGCCAGATGATGTTAGCCATACGTTCGCCACGCTCTTTGCGTGCCACATTGAATGGATGGTTCTCCAAAATCTCCTGACTCTTCAGAATCAACTCGTTCAGCAAGTCAGCTGTCTCTTGTGCGCTCATGCGATATTGATCGGATGTGGCAGCAAGGGCGTTTCCTTCTCCATCCTTATAGTTACCTTCCAAGAGAGAGGCATCCACGTTAGACATCGGCTTCACCAAGAGAGGTTTCCATTCCTCGTTTGGATGATCGTGAGGTGGGGCGCAATCCACATACTTGTTACCTCCCTTGATAATCAAGAGATGGCGGTACTGGATGCCCGTGATAAACTTCACGATGCCAGGATATTGGCTAGCCAACTTCTCGTTGAGGTATTTGATGAGAACATCGGCATCCTCAGTCTCCAGGTTACCACCATTGTGGGTGATGATGATGCCATCATTCACGTTGATGATATTGCAACGGAGGGCGAAGTCGTTGGGCGACATTTCATAGCCGATGCTGGCTGCCTCCAAAGGTCCACGTCCTTCATACACCTCGTTTTGGTCATAGCCCATGATAGAGCTGTTGGCTACTTCCGAACCGGGATGGAAGCCATCTGGCACAGTCACTAATCTACCAGTCTTGCCGTTCTTGGCAAGCATGTCCATATATGGTTTCTTGGCATATTGCAGCAAGGTCTTGCCACCCAGTCTGTCCACTGGGTGGTCTGCCATGCCATCGCCAAGGATGATAATATGCTTCATATTTGTTATCCTTGTGTGGTTATTAAATGTTAGCGATACTCATGATGTTGGCGAATACACCGGCTGCTGTTACGCTGGCACCGGCTCCATATCCCTGAATCATCATAGGATATTCCTTGTAACGCTCGGTGGTGAGCAATACGATGTTATTGCTACCTTCGAGGTTGTAGAAAGGATGCTCAGGACCTACTGCTTGCAAGCCTACGCTTGTCTTTCCGCCATCCAATGTTGCTACGAAACGCCAACGCTTGTGCTCGATGTCGAGTGTCTTGCGCTTAGCCTCGAAGTCGGCATCCAACTGAGGCAACTTAGCCCAGAAGTCTTCCAATGTACCTTCGAAGTATTCATCAGGCACGAAGAGATTCTTCTCCACGTCATCTTGTTCCACACGGTAGCCAGCCTCACGAGAGAGGATGACCAACTTGCGAACCACGTCCATACCGCTGAGGTCGATACGTGGGTCTGGCTCGCTGTAACCTTTCTCTTTGGCGAGACGTACAGTCTCTGAGAATGGAACCACACCTGAAATCGCATTGAAGATGAAGTTGAGTGTACCTGAGAGGACTGCCTCAATCTTCAATATCTTATCACCTGAGTTGCGGAGGTCGTTGATGGTACCAATGATAGGGAGACCCGCACCTACGTTGGTCTCGAAGCGGAATACCACGCCACGCTGGATGGCGGTCTTCTTCAGTCGCTCATAGTTCTCATATTCGCTAGAAGCGGCAATCTTGTTGGCTGCGATGACGCTTACGTTGTGCTCCAAGAGAGTTTGGTAGAGACTAGCCACCTCCTTGCTTGCGGTACAATCTACAAACACGCTGTTGAAGATGTTCATGCTGAGAATTTTGTCTCTCAACTTCTCGTTGTCGCTAGGCTCGGAAGCCTTCAACTCCTCACGGAAGTTGTCGAGGTTGAGACCATCACGATTGAAGATGGCGTTGTGTGAAGAAGCGATGCCAACGACATTCAACTTCAACTTGTTGCGCTCCTTCAACTCCTCGTACTGGTTCTTGATTTGCTCGATGAGCTTGCCACCTACAGTACCCACACCACAGATGAAGAGGTTGAGCACCTTGTATTCTGAGAGGAAGAAACTATCGTGCAATACGTTGAGTGACTTTCTCAAGTAATCGCTCTTAACAACGAATGAGATGTTGGTCTCGGATGCACCCTGGGCACAAGCAATGACAGAAATACCGCTACGACCGAGAGTTCCGAAGAGCTTACCTGCGATACCGGCTGCATGTTTCATGTTCTCACCCACGATGGCGATGGTGGCAAGACCATACTCAGCGTGCATAGGGAACATAGCTCCGTCGGCAATCTCGTTCTTGAACTCCTCGTTCAATACACGAACAGCCTCCTCTACGTCCTGCTCGCGTACACCGATAGAGGTTGAGTTCTCAGAAGAAGCCTGGGAAACCATGAAGACAGAGATACCTTCATTGGCGAGGGCGGTAAAGATACGGCGGTTGACACCGATGACACCGACCATAGAAAGACCTGTTACTGTAATAAGAGCTGTTCCGTTGATAGAAGAGATACCCTTGATTGGTTTGGAGTCTCCATCAATCTTGTTCTTGATGATGGTGCCAGGGGCATCTGGGTTGAAGGTATTCTTTACCTTGATAGGTATATTCTTGACACAAACTGGGTAGATGGTAGGAGGGTAGATGACCTTTGCTCCAAAGTTGC
>CAVBFV010000138.1:0-8131 GCA_963594575.1 Lachnospiraceae bacterium
GGCTGGAAGGCTCTTATCTATGATGGTAAGGAGTTCTATCAGAGCAAGCACTACGACATCAACCCTATCATCGACCGCGTTGGTGGTGGCGACTCTTTCTCTGGTGGTCTGATCCACGGTCTTCTTACTAAGGAGACTCAGGGCGAGGCTCTTGAGTTTGCAGTAGCTGCTTCTGCTTTGAAGCATACTATCCCTGGCGACTTCAACCTGGTATCTGTTGACGAGGTAGAGAGCCTGGCTGGCGGTAACGCTAATGGTCGCGTTCAGAGATAAATGAAGGGAAGAGTGAAGAAACAACTTTCGGCGACCGAAGGGAAAGCCAATTCATTTGCTCTTCCTAATTTAACATTTAACATTTAAAATTTAACATTATAATAAGGTAATGGCAAAGTTTAGCAAAATGCAGGTTATGGCAGCCATGAAAGAGACTGGTATGGTACCTGTTTTCTTCAACAAGGATGTTGAAATCTGCAAGAACGTCATCAAGGCTTGTTACGAGGGTGGCGTACGTGTTTTCGAGTTTACTAACCGTGGTGACTTCGCTCACGAGATTTTTGGTGAGTTGGTAAAGTGGGCTGACAAGGCTTGCCCTGAGATGATTCTGGGTGCAGGTACAGTTGTTGATGCTGGTACAGCTTCTCTGTATCTCCAGCTCGGCGCTAACTTCATCGTAGGTCCTAACTTCAACCCTGATATCGCTCCAGTTTGCAACCGTCGTCTGGTTCCTTATTCACCAGGTTGCGGTTCTGTAACAGAAATCAATAATGCTCAGGCTGCCGGTTGCGACGTAACCAAGGTATTCCCAGCAGGTAACGTAGGCGGTCCTTCATTCGTCAAGAACGTAATGGCACCTTTGCGTTGGAGCAACATCATGGTAACAGGTGCCGTAGAGCCAACAGAGGAGAATCTTACTCCTTGGATCAAGGCTGGCGTTCTCTGCGTGGGTATGGGCTCTAAGCTCTTCCCTAAGGAGACAGTTGCTGCTGGCGACTGGGCTGCCATCACAGCCAAGTGTCAGGAGGCTCTCGGATACATCGCGAAGGCTCGCGCTTAATTTAGAGACTATTTTTCATCTAGATGCAAATTTCAGCATCCTTTTTTTCCATGTCGCCATCATCAGTTCTGGTGGTGGCGACACTTTTTCTTTCAGCTTGTTCTCCTGCGAATAAGGCTAGGGTAGATGAGCTGAACGAGCAATCCTATGCTTATCATTATCGCAACCTCGATTCTACTAAAGTGCTGGCTGAGAGGGCTTTGAAGCTTTCAGAAGATTATTCCTCAGGCCGTGCTGAAGCCTATAACAACCTTGCCTTCGTCTGTATAGCCAAGATGGATTACAAGGGTGCCAAGGGATGGCTGAGGAAAGTTGAAGAGGAGAGCGATAATCAGATAGAACTCGCTATTGCCGATGTTCAGAACATGCGACTCTGCCAGAGAGAATCGCACAACAAAGATTTTTATGCTTATCGCGAAAAAGCGATGAGGCGTTTGCGCAGAATTCGCGAAGAGGTGAATTCCATGCCCCCGAGGGAAAGCAAACGCGTGATTTATGCGAAATCTGAATTCAGTATTGTGGCCGCCACCTATTTTTATTATGTGGGCTTAGACGAGCCGATGCTTCAGGAGCTTAACCGTCTGGACCCAGATGAGCTGGAACAGGATTCGGCACAATATCTCAACTATCTTTATAATATAGGTTCGGGCGGAGCTATCGTCAAGGGAACCGAAAACGAAATCAATCAGGCGGAATTCGACCGGCTGATCAGCTGCTACATGCTGGCTAGCGACCCTGCCCATCCTTATCCTTACTGGCAGGCTAACGCCCTGCAATCTATAAGCGAGCACCTCAGAAAAGGAGAGGTGAGCGATTTCCTCATACGCAACAACCTGCCTGCCTTCCAGTATCTCAACATCGAGCAGATGCCAAACAATCTGCTGGCAGGCAACTTTGCCCAGCGTGCCCTCAATCTCTTTTCGAGCTACGGAGATGTTTATCAGACTGCCGGAGCCAACCGTACGCTGGCAGAATGTTTCTGGGATATCCATGATTATTCTTCGGCACTCTCCTGTCTGAACCATGCCCTGAACGATAATAAGGCGATAGAGCAGGCACCCGACCTCGTAGCGTCGATACGTGAAAGACTCTGCCTGGTTTATTCGGCTATAGATGATAAGCAGCAGAGCGATTACAACCGCAACATCTATCTGGATTTGCAAGACCACTCCCGACAGGACCGCCAGCTCGAAGCACGTGCTACGGCGCTCGACGAGAACGCCCAGCAGCTCAACCTGATGATTGCTGCCGTGGTGGCGATGATTGTGCTCGTGGTGGTTCTGCTCTACGTTTTCGACCTCATGAAGCGCAAGAAGATGAAGAACCAGTCGATGGATGAATTGCTTGCACCTTTGCGTGAATGGAGCAAGAATAACACTAAGAAAATCAACGAATTAAAAGATGAGCAGGAGGAGGTTCAGGATGAACTGAACGTAACCCGACTGCATATAGAAGAAAACAAGAAACGCAATCTGGAACAAAGGGCTAAGATTTCGCTCGTAAACAGCATTACGCCTTTCATCGACCGCATGATTCACGAGGTAAACCGACTCTCCGAAGGGGGCGAAAGCGATGAGGTGCGGCAGGAACGTTACCAGTATATCGCCGAACTCACGGATAAGATTAACCAATATAACAACGTGCTTACGGAGTGGATTCAGATGCGCCAGGGCTCACTCAGCCTGCGTATCGAAAGTTTCCCGCTCCAGCAGCTTTTCGATATTGTAAGCAAGGGCAAGATGAGCTTCCAGATGCAGGGCGTGAAACTCGATGTAGAACCTACAGATGCCGTGGTCAAGGCCGACCGCATCCTTACGCTCTTCATGATCAATACCATAGCCGATAATGCCCGCAAGTTTACACCCGAAGGCGGAAAGGTAACCATTAGCGCCAAGGTTTCTGACTTCGTGGAAATCAGCATCTCAGATACCGGAAAGGGTATGGACGAGGAGCAGCTGGCGCATGTCTTCGACCGGACCTATACGGGCGGTCACGGCTTCGGACTGCTCAACTGCAAGGGCATCATAGAGAAATATAAGAAGGTGAGTTCGCTCTTTGCCGGCTGCCAGATCAAGGCAGAAAGCAAGTTGGGCGAGGGGAGCCGCTTCAGTTTCCGTCTGCCTAAAGGCATCGCCCGCCGAGCCCATCAGCTGCTGGGCATCATCATCATGCTCTTCGTGCTGCTGTCGGCTTCGCTCCAGCCTTGCGAGGCTAAGAAGACCAACGACATCCGCCAGCGCCACAATCATCACAAGACGAACGTAGATGCCAATCTCCAGCGTGCCGACGATTTTGCAGATAGCGCCTACTTCAGCAATATCAGCGGCACCTACCAGCGCACCCTGGCTTTTGCCGATTCTTCGCGCCATTATCTCAACGCCTTCTATCTCTCGAAGTATCCCGACGGCAAGTATCTCATGGTGGCTCATCCGGAGGTGGGAATGGCGGCAGAACTCTCCTGGATGCGCTCCGGACTGCCAACCAATTATCAAGTCATCCTGGACCTGAGAAACGAGTGTGCCGTGGCTGCCCTGGCGTTGCACCAATGGTCGCTCTACCAGAGCAACAACAAGGTTTATACCCAGCTGTTCCGCGAGATAAGTGCCGATAATACGCTCGATAATTACGTGCACACGATGCAGCAGAGCGAGAACTCGAAGACCGTGGCCGTGGTGCTGCTCATCCTGTTGCTGCTGCAGTTGCCGCTGGCTTATTATCTGCTCTATTACCGCCACGTGCTGAGCTACCGGTTTGCCATGATTGAACAGACCAAGGCTAAGCGTACCGACGAGGCTGAGCAGGAATCCCTGAAACTGGAGCTGATGACCGATGAGCTGCATAGGGCTGAATATGAGAACGATAAGCTTCATATCTCCAATTCCGTGCTCGACAACTGTCTGTCTACGCTCAAGCACGAAACGATGTATTATCCGTCGCGCATCCGCCAGCTTATCGATTCGCAGCCCGATGATGTAGATTCGCTCAAGGAACTGGTAGATTATTATAAATCGCTCTATTCTCTGCTCAGCGCCCAGGCGATGGAGCAGGTAGAAGGCAACATCAAGGCAGATGATTTTCTGAACCGCTATCTTGTTTCTCTGATGCGCGGCAATTCCAAGGATTACCATACCGGAGTGGCTGAGATGCCGGGTTCTGCCTACGTGAGATATTGGATTGACCAGCAGGATGTGGCCTATGATGCTGCGCTCCATGCCCAGCTCTTCACCCCTCTGACGGGCGATTTGCGCTATCTCCTGTGCCGGCAGATTGTGAGGGAACTGGGCGAGATTACCAATCTGCGCGGCTGCGGCATCAAGGCTTGCCGGGGCGATAAGGGTTGCCTCAGGATAGAGGCCGTGCTGCCGGCACGCATCAAATGGAAAAGTTTAAAATCATAAGAAAATAAAAATATCAGAAAATGGAAAATTTTAAAGTCATCATAGTAGAAGATGTGCCCCTGGAACTGAAGGGTACAGAGGGTATCTTCAAGAATGATATCCCCGAGGCTGAAATCATCGGTACTGCCGAGAGCGAAATAGCCTATTGGAAACTCATCAAGCAGCAGTTGCCTGATCTGGTTCTGCTCGACCTCGGACTGGGCGGTTCTACCACGGTAGGCGTAGAAATCTGCCGCCAGACCAAGGAGCAGTACCCTGACGTGAAGGTGCTCATCTTTACAGGAGAAATTCTGAACGAAAAACTCTGGGTAGATGTGCTCGATGCGGGCTGCGACGGCATCATTCTGAAGAGTGGCGAACTCCTTACGCGTGGTGATGTGGCGAGCTGCATGGGAGGTAAGAAACTGGTGTTCAACCAGCCTATCCTTCAGAAGATAGTAGACCGTTTCAAGCGGAGCGTAAACAGCCAGCTGATGCGTCAGGAGGCTCTGGTGAATTATGAGATTGATGAGTATGACGAGCGTTTCCTGCGCCATCTTGCGCTGGGTTACACCAAGGAGCAGATAACCAACCTGCGCGGAATGCCTTTCGGCGTAAAGAGTCTGGAGAAGCGACAGGCAGAACTGGTTCAGAAACTCTTCCCTGACGGCAACCACGGCATGGGCATCAACGCCACCCGCCTGGTGGTAAAAGCCTGCGAGCTCCGCATCCTCGATATCGACCATCTGCAGGCAGATGAAGAATAACTCGTTTCAATAAGCGCTTTTTAAAGAATGTATAAGAAAGTATTGGCCTATCTGGCATTATCGTTGGGAATAGCCGAAGTAGTGGTGATTCTGGTTTCGTGGCTGCTTACAGCTGCGATGCCCGAGTCGTTCACCCATTCGCTTACCAGCCCCGAGGGCATCCGCTGGTTTACGGGCCATTTTGTAGACCATCTCACCTCTGTATGGCTCGTATGGCTGGTGCTCATCAGCATCACCATCGGGGTGGTAAAGCAGAGTAGGGTGCTCCATTTCGACCATACCCAGTATCGCCAGCGCACGGCCTTGCGCCTGATGCTCATCGAGTTGTGCATCTCTGTAGGTATCATGCTGGCGCTCACACTCTTGCCCCATGCCATTCTGCTGAATGCCGTAGGAACCCTCTTTCCGGGTCCGTTCACGCATAGTCTCATTCCGTACATCTGTTTCTCGGTCATGGTGATGAGCATGAGTTACGGCATCATGAGCGAGAGCATCAAGGGCATCAGTCAGGTTTATGATGCGATGAATCAAGGCATCCGCCTCCTGTCGCCCTGCTTTCTTTTCTACATTCTCGTGATGCAGCTCTATACATCCATCCTCTATGTAATGGAGTAAAATAAGAGCCCCCGATGCTCGTTTCCTTGCATCAGGGGCTTCTTTTCTTATTGTAGTAAAATCAGGGATTCCTGTTCGGTTTTTCGGGGAGTTCGCTTACTCCAAACCGTCTCCTTCATTACCGCCGGTGGTTCCGCCGCCTTCAGTATTTCCGCCGCCCTGGGTGTTATCCGAACCGCCGCCACCTGGGTTATTGTCTGGGTCTTCCACATCGCCCTTATCGTCGGAAGTAACGTTTTTCACCACCTTGCCGTTGCGGTCGTAACAGGTAATCTGGATGGAGGTTTCCTGCAGCTCGCGCTTGATGTCAACGCTTGGGGTGAAGATAACACGGCGGTTGGTAATCAGACTGGTAGCCACTTCGCCTACGGTAGGCACACTCTTGGCTCTTACGCCGAATCGCATGGTTCCCAATCCCGGAACGGCTACGGAATGGCCTTCGGTACACCACGCCTTGATAACCTCGCCTGCTGCATCCCAGCAAACCTGCATCACGCCCACGCTAACGCCGCTTCTGATGGCAGCCTCCTTGATAACCTTGCTCTCTGAGAGCTTGTTGTAAAGTTCGGTACCGAGGATGAATCTGTACTGACCCTTCATTTCGCCTACTTGGATAAGAGTCTCCTTTGCTTTCAAATTAATTGCCATAATCTCAATAAATTTTAATGGTGAATACTATAAACTATTAACTCTAAACTACCTGATGGTGATGGTTGGCACGTAGTAGGTAGAATCTACTTTGGTGGAGATGTTGTTCTCCTGATGTTGCCGCTGGTTCTTTCCGATTACGAGTCCTGCCGTGCAGGAGCTGGATAGGAAGGTGACGATGGCTGAGCAAATCGCCACGATGAGATACCGGATGAATGCCTTCATGTTCTGGTTCATGATTTTTTCTGCCCCCTGCTAAGTTTCGTTTTTTCCTCTTTCCTCAGATTTCTCTTAGAAGAAGTACTTTGCGAAACGACTCGTTTCGAGGCTTGGAGTCTTGTTTTCATTACTTTTTTATTTTCCCAATTAGGGAGATATTTTTCTCCAACTGGGCAAGTGATTTTGCGCGCTTTCTGAATCACGATGCAAAGATACGAAATCCCGATTTATCAGGTGTGCGATAGCGTGCGATACCATGCGATAGCGGAACATTTTATCCCGGTTCCCCGAGGTTATCGAAAATAGCCTTCACCTGCTTGGGCGTGAACGACTTGCAAGTCTTTTCATACCCCATCTGCTGCAATTCATCCCAGAGCGGTTGGCAACGCCGAATCCAACTCATGAGATGATTCACGGCCGTGCGTGGCATACTCTCGGGAAAGTACATCAGTCCCAGTTCCTTCTTCGTATACGTGCGGTTTATAAAGTCTTCCATAATCTCAATTTTTTAAATCATTTGTTTTTCGGCTCCTTGCTCCCGGAAGTTGCAGTAGCCCCTAATAGATAGTATTCGCTGAAATCCTTGCAGCCCGGTGGCAACTGGTGGTGAACCAGCTGGGGGAGCATCTCCCTGAGTTGCATGAAGAGGCTTTCGCCCGGCACATCCTGATCAGGAAACATGTGGAATTCCACCTGATACAGTCTTCCGATATCCGTCAGCAGCTGCTTATCCTCCGGCTTGAGAAGCGTGGCAGAAGGTATGGCTATCGCCTTATGTCCGGCAGAAAGCATCGCCCAGCAGTCGCTACATCCCTCGGTAATAAACAGCCTCTCGCCCGGTTTCAGTCTCCTAATAACCGGCAGGTTATAGATGCTGCATCTGGCACCGTAAGGAAACCGGAAGCGGGGAGCATCCTGCTCCTTCCGATGCGAAGCAGAATCTGTGTAATCTGTGAAATCTGTGGGAGCCTTCCGGTAATCCAAGTTCCGGTTCTGAATTCCGATAAGCCGTCCATCGGTATCGAAGTAAGGAATCTGCAGCCAGTTGATGCCCTTCTTATCCGTCCATGAAGTCAGTCGGCACCAGTTCACCACTCTCCAGTCAATCTTCCTCTCCTCGAAGAGAAACCTCTGAGCTGCCCCGTTGAGCCAGGGATGTTCAAAGAACCTGGCATACCTGCTGGCATCGAAGGAAGATTTCCCCGAATTATCACCCGAAGAAGAATCACCTGATGAAGAGCCCGAAGAAGAATCCTCCTCCAGTTGCACCTGATGTTCCCCGGCGAGCCATCTGCAAGCTGCGGGGAAATCCTTCCCCAGGTATCTCATCGCCAGGTCGATGGTGCCGATGGAACTCCTCATGCATACATAGCATCTGCAGCTATTCTTGGTTTTATTGAACGTGAGGCTGGCGTGGTGGTCGTCATGGAAGGGGCAGAGCGCCTTATGGT
>CAVBFV010000139.1:0-8113 GCA_963594575.1 Lachnospiraceae bacterium
TGTGGCATATCGTATTTTTTGATGATTAGGGTGCAAAGGTACTGCTTTTCTTTGATAAAAGAAGAAAAGTTCTCCTTTTTCTTTTGCAGATACGATAGATTTTTGTAACTTTGCGCAAAAATCATAGTATATCAAGTATCAAATAGATTTATGGCAAAAAGAGAATATGTTGAGGCCAACAAGCGTTGGCTGGAGGAAAAGGCAAAGGAGGAGGGCGTTATGGCGCTGCCTCGTGGTATATATTATAAGGTGTTGAAGCAGGGCGACCCGAAGGGAGCACAGCCTAGCCGACGCAGCATCGTGACGGCTCATTATACCGGTTGGACCATTAATGGCAAGAAGTTTGATTCCAGCCGTGGCGGTACGCCATTCGCCATGCGATTGAGCGACCTGATTGATGGCTGGATTGTTGCCATGCAGCAGATGCACGTGGGCGACCAGTGGGAACTTTACATCCCTGCCGAAATGGGCTACGGCAAGTTCTCGCAGCCGGGCATCCCAGGCGGCTCTACCCTGATATTCGAAGTAGAACTGTTGGGTGTGGGATAACCCGGATACTTGAAATTATAAAGATCATTACGATAAGAGAGTCTTGTCCGGCTAAAGTCGGTTCAATTCATCTTCCGCACTGTTCATACCGTTGTATCTTCCCTTGCGCTTGTTGAATTTCCAGGTTAGGGTTAACTTGTAGCTCCATAGCTTGTAATCCTCAGTCTGGGAGAAGTCAACGGCATGCTCGTGGGTTCGCTCCTTGAAGAGCTGCTGATGGAAGAGATCGTTGGCACTGAAGGCAACCTGTAATCTGCCGTCCATCCACGATTTGTTGGCACCAAGACTCCAGTTCTGAGTGGGGCGGAACTTCATTTTGCCTACTTGTCCACCATTGTCAAAACTGTAGGAGAGCGACAGCTGATAGTCGTGTGGCAGCGTGAAGTAATTGTCAAACGATGCATTCCAAGTTGCTCCGTTGTAGCTGATTAGCTCTCCATGATCATTTACGGAGAAGCGCTGGTAAGTGATGCTTGCATTGACATTCGGACGCCAGCAGCCGAAGACGTGTCCCCAGTTGAGATATGCCATGTATTTCTGAATCTTGTTGAAGTTCATGAATGTACTCACGTATCTTACGGGCTTGTCTTCCGACACCTCATGCACGTACATGATGGAGTGGTCGATACGGGTATATCTCAGCATTCCCATGAAATCTTTCCACTGCACGGAGTAGGTCAGACGATAGGTGTTGACAGGCTGCAGCTTCGGATTGCTGATCTGATACTGAAAGCGCGAGATATAGTAGATGTTCCCGCTGAGCTGACTGAAAGAAGGTCGGGCAGTGGTAGTGCGGAAACTGAGCGAGTGATGCCACGATGGTTCGTTGAGAGTGATACCGAACGATGGAAACCACTGGTCGTAATGGCGCTCCATATTGTCGGGAGATTCCTCTGACAGATTGGTGTATCGGGAGGTGAGATGCTCGTATCGGATGCCTGCCCACCAGTTCCATTTGCCAACTCCACCCTGATATTGCAGGTAAGCAGCCGTCTTGGTATCGTGATTTTTGTATTCCGTAGTTCCGAGCATATCGGCAGAACTTTCGGTTTTTCCCTTACCTTCCATCAGGCTCCATTCGCCACCATAGTTGATGGAATGTTTGTCAGAGATGAGTTGCTTGACTTCGATTCTTCCACTATAGATGTCGTAGTTGGAATTGGAACGGTTGAGGGTTTCCTGCATATCGCTACCTTCTTTCTCCGTGATAGGCTGTCTGTCAGAATCCTTGTTTCTGGCATAGTCCAGATAAATCTGTGATGAGAGATGTTTCGACCATTTAGCCAGATGGAAGAGGTTGAAGTGGTGGCTGCGCTGGTGTCCCCATTGCTGGCTCTCCGCATCATAATACTTCATCTCGCCATCAGCTTCAGAAAGCTTCATCTCGCTATTTGTATCTTCTCCTGTTGGGGTAGGATAGCGATAGTACTGCTGCTGTTTCTCGCTTCTGCCGCCATTCAGCCAGAGTCCTTCCCATTGTATTCCCACTTCGTGCTGCTTGCTGAGCTGCCAGTCGAAGTTGAGTTCCGTAGCGTTATAATTTGCCTTGTTCTTGCCATGGCGGTCGGCTCCGAAGAGATATTCGCCATCTTTGGCTCTTACGAGCGCTTCCTGTGGCTGATGCACATTGTATCGGTTGTCTGTGTAGCCATAAAAGCCAGTGAGAGAAATCTTCTTCGTTACCCAACCCAGGGTCAATTCCTCGTGGTTGGTGTTCACCTCGCTCAACTTATCATACACCTGTATCTTGCCGAATATACCCTCGTCTGTTCTTCTCGTCAGGATTCTCAGTACGGCTCCCGTCGTTGCATCATATTTTGCACCAGGAGTGGTAATGAGTTCTATTTCATCTATCAGCTTCACATCGAGATGAGAGAGTTCGGCAGAAGTCGCCTTCTTGTCGTTGAGATAGATGGTGGGTGCTCCCAGACCGTTTACCTCCAGGCTTCCATCGGCGGTTTGTTTCATACCGGGTATGTGCTTCAATACATCATCCAGCGTCGGTTCCTTTGCCAATGGAGTATTGCGGACACGGGTAACCAGGGCATCGTTTCTCATCTTGTACATCGGGCGATGACCTGTTACGGTTACGGCTTGAATCTCGGCTTCCTTATCAGCTTTGATCGAATCTTTTTCCGTCTGTATCGAGTCTGCGGGAACTCCGGATGTCGGGAATTTTCCATTTTGTGCTGTTGCACAGGTGGCGGTGGCTAGCATCGCGCATAAAACTGTTTCTTTCTTCATATTCTTCCTTGTTTTTTGTTTTTGTTTGCAAAGGAACAGCTTTTCGGGCTCAAAATCGCAAATAATCATTACTGAAACATTACGCTGACAAAATAATCTTGCTTCACCTTATTATATATAGTGAAATCTTCGTACCTTTGCATCGAAAAAAGAAAAAATGATATGAATAGAAGAATCAAACAAGTCTGGCTGCTCGCCATTCTTTCCTCCTTTCTGCTGATAGGCTTGCAGACCTATTGGCTCTACAATAGCGTGACCTATTCGATGGGAGAGATGGGGAAGAAAAATGGCGAAAAGGCGGAACAGGCAATAGTCACTTATCAGACAGATCTCGGTGCGGCGGTAAAAGAAAAATCACATATCGGTTATGTCGTTTCGGCATATTTTTCAGACTTCAAGGGTCCCTGTACTACGGTTTGCTCTCCCCTGGATACGGATACAATCATTGGTGGAGTGGTGTATATCAAGCCGGGATTCGGTAACGTGATGGAGAAGAGAGATACTTTCGATTTGCGTGAGACGGATTCCAACAATTCTTTTGATTGCCTGAATACTTACATCACTTACCAGCTTACCCGCTTTGACAAGGCGCATTTTGACCGTTTCATCAGTAAGAAACTGGGCAATGATTTCATCGGGGCAGAGATGAAGACGGGAAAGCATCGTCTGTGGCAGACAAGAGTCGTAGAGCCTCCTACCTTGTTTCATCACGAAATGCTGGTAGAAGTGCCTTTCAATCCTATCCAGTATCAGTCGATGCAGATGAGGATGCAGGTGCCGATGCTGCCCATCCTGAAGGGAATGATGTGGCAGATGATAGGAAGTCTCCTGGTTACCATCTTGCTTCTCCTGAGTATAGCTTATCTCATCAAGGTGATGCTCCTGCAGAAGAAGGTGGATAAGATGCGAAGCGACTTCGTGCATACGATGATTCACGAGTTGAAGCGCCCCGTGCAGACACTGAAGATGTGTGTATCTGTATTCTCTGCTCAAAAGATAAATTCAGAAAAGACAGATTCAGAAAAGACAGATGAGAAGGATGAGAATGCCCTCATCATGGAGACCGTAAGAGAGGAGAGCGATAACCTGACAGCTTATCTCGCCAAACTCCGTGAAGTAATCAGGGCAGAGGAACATATCCCACTCCAGATAACTTCTTTCGATATCCATGCCGCTTTGCTGAATCTGGCGGCTTTCTATCGAAAGAACAGGCAGAAGGAGGTGAATGTTTCGCTCGATTACCAGCGCACTTCCAACCTGATGATGGGAGATAGAGACCAGCTTCTGAATGTGGTCAGTAATCTGATGGAGAACTCGGTGAAGTATTCTGGCGACATTGTCAATATCCATGTTGCCTGCCAGGATACCGGGAAGGGGGAAGTGCAGATTTCTGTTTCAGATAATGGCATCGGCATTTCGCCCGATGAGCAGCAGAGAGTCTGGACGAAGTTCTATCGCAGCAATGCTTATCCGGATATGATGCAGCCGGGCATCGGCTTGGGCTTGAGTTTTGTGGATATGATTGTGAAGGCCCATGGGGGTAGGAAAATGATGCAGAGCGAAGTGGGCAAGGGAACCAGGATTTCAATCGTCATCCCGCAGCACTCCTGATGCATCCGTTTTAACGCTATAAACAACAGGAAAAATGATCAAGATATTATTTGCAGACGATGACTTGAAGTATTCCATGTTGCTGAAGAGTTTCCTGCAGCAGCATGGCTACGACGTGACTTATGCCGGTAATGGCAAGAAGGCATGGGAGCAGTTCCCGGAAGTGAAGCCCGACCTGGTATTGCTCGACATCAATATGCCGGAGATGGATGGCTATGAGGTGGCAGAACGCATCAGAGCCATTGACCCGAAGGTGCTTATCTTCTTCCTCACCGACCGTACGGAGAAGAACGATCGACTGAAAGGTTTCTCCCTGAAGGCAAACGATTATCTTGCCAAACCCTTCTATCCGGA
Organism: Lachnospiraceae bacterium; assembly: GCA_963594575.1. Taxonomy (GTDB): domain Bacteria; phylum Bacteroidota; class Bacteroidia; order Bacteroidales; family Bacteroidaceae; genus Prevotella. The sequence goes on from CAVBFV010000139.1 coordinate 4,759, forward strand.
AGAGTTGCTGGCAAGAATAGAGGAGCGGTTCTCCATGAATGAGAGTGAGACGATAGAAGAGGAGGTGTATCATTTCGGTGAAACCACCTTCTGCTATAATAACAATGAACTTCGCACCCGTTCCTCTCGTGTGCTCATCACCAGCCGACAAGCCGACATCCTCCGTCTGCTGGCGAAGAATATCGGCAATGTAGTAAGCAAGGAGATGATACAGGAGGCGGTGTGGGGTACCGTGAGCTATGCCAACTCCCTGGCTGTGAATGTGCAGATGACGTATCTCCGCCATGCTCTTCAGCATGATGTGACCGTTAAGATTGAGTCGCTGAAGAAAAAGGGATATGTCTTATCTGTTATTTCTCCAGAGTAACGATGATGTAGCTTCTGCCATCCTCCTTCAGGCCTCTTTCCTGAATGGCTTTGGTGCCCTCTTTCAAAACCTCGATGGCTTTGATTTTGCTGGGAGAAATCTTGTAGAATTCCTCTTTAGTCAGTTCCTGCTCTCTGCCCTTGATCAGATAGTGAGGGTCTGGCTTGGGGGCAGGAGGTGTGGTAGTGGTGATGATATGAATTTCTATCACATCTCTTTTGGGTGCCGGCAGGACGTTGGTGTTTACCTGGTAATTCTTGATGGTTTTACCGATGAGTTCCTTGCCGGTGAAGTTTGGGATGCGCTCACCGTCAATGCTGTAGATACGCAGGGTATCTGCCTTGGATGCCATACCGCTGGTTATGCCCAGCAGGGCAAATGCAATAGTGAAAATATACTTTTTCATAAGCGTGAAATGTTTATAATTCAGCGTGAAATGTTTTATCATTCGTTTAACTGTGCCAAAGGAAGTAGCTGATAGCTACCATCTTGCGTTTCTGCGATATTGATGGTGTAATGCTGCATGTTGCCGTCGTTGTCCAGGGTTGAGATAACGATGTTATCGCCTTGGCGGTTGATGGTCAGCTGCTCGGCAGAAGGCAGGGCGGCAGAGGCTACTTCATAAATCTGATTGAAATCTTCATGAATGCTTCTTTCTGCTTCAGATGAAGTCTTCCCGGCATTGCCGGAAGTCTTTTCATTTTTTCTTGAAGTCTTCTCCGTATTTTCTGAAGTCTTCTCCGTATTGCCAGAAGAGGTCTCTTCTGTATTTTCTGCAGTCTTCCCAGCATCTTTCTCGCTTCTTTCTGCGATATTCTTTCTTTTTGCAAGTACCATCTTGCTTGACTTCATTTCCTGCGGAGTCACGATATCCTGGGTTGCAGCCAGGAAGAGGGAGTCGGCACGTTCCATCTTTTCGTACGCATTCAGATGCTCGTTTCCATCTTCAGAAGATGGCTGCGAGCGAACCACCTGCTCTGTAGAAACCAGGTTGGCAAGACCAGGTTGTTGTTCAGAAGAGGATGAGAAATAATCCTTGATAGGGAAGAGCAGGAAGATGAGTCCTGCCAGCATCGCCGTAGCGAGAAGAATGGCAGAGAGGCGTACCCATCTTGTTTCGTGGTTCTTTGAAGCTGCAAGGGACATCTCTTTCATTTGCGGCTGTCCATTAGCTTCTTCTTCTTTTCTGTCCAGTTCTTTCATCTCTTCTTTTCCGTCCAATTTTTCCATCATTTCCAATTCTGTTTGATGGAAATTCGGAGTATAGTTCTCCATTCCCAGCATCAGGTTTCTGATGTCGAGATCCTCATCCGTTAAATCCTTATTCTCGCAATGGCGATAGAAATCAGCCAATGCCTGTTCTTCCTCCACGCTGGTATCAGCATCGAGGTAGCGCTCTATCAGCTCATGGCGATAGGTTATATCTTCTAGTTTCTTCATTTCTTTCCTTTTTAGAGTTTATGACTTCATCATTTTCAGCAATGATCTTCTTGCTGCAGAAATCATCGTCTTGGTGCTAGTCTTGTTGGCTCCACAGATTTCGGCAATCTCATCGAGGCTCTTTCCCTCGCTTCTTAATAGCAGCATTCTTCTCTGCGTATCTGGAAGCCTGTCCATCGCCCTATTGAGTCGCCTTTGCGTATCTTCGCCGATGATGGTCTGGTCGGTACGCTCTGCTGCCGTACAGATATCTGCTGGATGCTTCATCTGTTCCAGCGATGCCGTCTGGGCTTTGTTGCGTCTCAGATGGTCGATGCATAGATTCTTGGCTATCGTCATACCTAAGGCCTCGATGCTCTGGTATTCAGAGAGCTTTTCGCGCATCTTCCAGAGCTTCACCAGGGTTTCCTGCACGATGTCATCGGCTTCTTCGGCAAGGGTTCCTGCCGAGAGATAGCGTTGACAATGTGCCGTCAGCCTGGGGCGCATTTCCTGGGCGATATGTTCAAATTCTGTTTCTTCCATTTGTTTCTTTTTATGTGTATGACGCAAGAAGAGGCGAAAGGTAAACAAAAAATGCTACCTTCGCACATTTCTGTGCAAAGATAGCATAAAAATTTGAGATATAGACATATCTTTTATTTTATTTGTGGATGAAGTGGTTTATTCCTCTGTTTTTGCCATCATCTTCTCATAGAGTCCATCCACGATGGAGTCGGCGAGCGAGATGTTGGGCACCATGATGCTTTCACACTTCAGGTATTCGCATGCCTTGAGGAAGATTTCAGCGGCAGGAATGATGACGTCGGCACGGTCTTCTTTTAGGGAGAAAGAAATCTCTCGCTCCTCGATGCTCAGGGGCTGCATCATCGAGTAGAGACGCTTCAGTTCGGCAAGCGTCAGGTTCTTGGCGTCCTGCTTGCTGTGGCGTGCCAGCTTGTTCAACTTGTTGATGTTACCACCCGAACCGATAATCTTGATGTCGCCGTATTGCTCGGCATATCTCGTCAGGTTCTCCTTGAAGAGTTTTTCGGTTTCGGCAGTCACCTTGCCGCTCAGCATTCTCAGCGTACCCATGTTGTAGGAATAGCTCTCGGCGAGCACACCGTCGTGGATGATGCTCACCTCCGTGGAACCACCGCCCACATCGATGTAGGCAAAGCTGCCCTCGTTGGAGTCAGTTTTCTCTACCAGGTTGTTGTAGAGGAGCTGTGCCTCCTCCTGCCCCTTGATGATTTCGAGTTTGATGCCGGTTTGCTTCTCTATCTTCTTGAGCACCTTCTTGCCGTTCTCGGCATCGCGCATGGCAGAAGTCGCACAGGCGCGAAATGCCTCTACGTCATTGAGTTTCATGAATTGCTTGAAGCCCTTCATCATGTGGAGCATCATCTTCTCACGCTCCTTGGAAACCTTTCCCAGGGTGAAAACATCCTTACCCAATCGCAATGGGATGCGGATGAACATGAGTTTCTTGATGCGGTCTTCCTCTCGGATTGCCTCGGGATCGAAGCGCTTGATGAGGAGTCGGGCTCCGTTGGAGCCGATATC